>DBFJJM010000101.1:0-22396 GCA_048393175.1 Candidatus Merdicola sp. | reverse complement strand
AGGAAAAAGAAAAACTGACCGGGTATTTCAAAAATGAAAAAGGATTTTACAAAAAGCACAAGATATGCGATAATATCAAATAGCATAAAAATAAGGAGTGAAACACATTGAGAATTTTAAAAGAATTTAAATTACCAAATTTTAAATTTCCGAAAATTAAAATGGAAAATATGGAAGACATTGAAAATGTGAAAGTAGATTACAATGCTGTAAAAGAACAAGCCAAAAAAGAAAAAAAGCGTTATGAAGCAACAACTTATCAAACAATAAAGGAAATATTTGATAAGTCTACCACCAACTATGCTGATAGACCATTTATTTTAGAAAAGTGGAATCACAAAGAGAACTTTTCTGAAATGACATTTGGACAGTTTCGAGAAGATGTGATTGCACTTGGAACGGGTCTTACAAAAGTTTTAAATTTAAAAGATGAGAAAATCGTTGTGATTGGAGAAAATACTTATTATTGGTATGTTTCCTATATGGCTCTTCTTTGTGGTGCTGGAATTGCTGTGCCAGTAGATAAAGAACTACCCATTAATGAGCTAGAAAATGTAGTAAGAAGGTCAAAGGCTTCTGCTATTATTTATTCAGCCAAGAAGAAAGATGAAATGAAAAAAATAAAAAATAATCTGCCACAGGTAAAATATTTTATTCAAATGAATGATAAAGAAGAAGTAAAAGGTAGAGATGTAGGAATTGAATTTGTCATGAAAGAAGGAAAACAATTGGTACAACAAGGTGATTCTAGCTTTATGCAAATTTCAATTGACCCAGAGGAATTTAAAGTTCTTATTTTTACTTCTGGAACGACTTCTCAATCGAAAGGTGTTATGATTTGTCATCGTAATTTAGCAGAAAACATTAATTCTGTTTCTGCTTATGTAAAATTAACGCCACAAGACCGTTTGTTTTCTGTATTACCACTTCATCATACATATGAATCTACAATTGGTTTTTTAGTCCCTCTTGCTAATGGGTGTTCTGTAGTAGTATGTGAAGGTTTAAAATACATTGTACCGAATCTGCAAGAAACCAAGCCAACCGCTATGCTTACTGTTCCCCTATTAGTCGAAAACTTGCATAAGAAAATTACAGCAACCATTAAAAAGAGTGGAAAAGACGGCTTAGTCAATTCTATGATGCATATTACCAATGCATTAAAAAGTGTAGGAGTAGATATAAAACGAAAAGTATTTAAAGAAATTTTAGATAATTTAGGAGGAAACTTAAAAATAATTGTTTCTGCAGCGGCACCAATTGACCCTAAAATTGGGAAATGGGTTCAAGATTTAGGAATTCATTTTTTACAAGGATATGGTTTGACAGAAACTGCTCCAATTGCAGCATTAACACCAGATTATGACCAAAGAGTAGGTTCTTGTGGAATGGCTGTTCCTTGTGCAGAATTAAAAATAGAAAATCCAAATGAAGCAGGAGAAGGGGAAGTTTTAATTAAAAGTAAGACTCTAATGCTTGGTTATTATGAAAATGAAGAGGCAACCAAAGAAGCGATTGTAGACCAATGGTTTCATACCGGAGATATTGGATACCTAGATTCAGATGGCTTTTTATATATTACAGGAAGAAGTAAGAATGTTATTGTAACACAAAATGGAAAAAATATTTATCCAGAAGAAATTGAACAGTTATTAGCTAAAATACCAGAAATAAAAGAATGTATGGTTTATGGAAGAGAAGTTTCAGGGCAAAAAGAGCTTACCATTTCCGTAAAAGTAATTCCAGATACAGAAGAAATCTATGAAAAGCATGGAGAAAATCTGAGTAAAGAAGAGATTCATAAAATTATTTGGGAAGAAATCAAAAAAGTAAATAAAAAATTAACATCTTATAAAGCAATTAAGCATTTGGAAATAAAAGAAGACGAATTTGAAAAAACAACTACCATGAAAATTAAGCGTTATGCAGAGCTGCAAAAAGAGAAAGAAAAATCCCAAAAATAAAAGAAGGTGAAGAAAGTGAAAAAAGTGATGTTTATTGCCAGTACGGGTGGACACTTAAATGAACTTATGCAATTAAAACCAATGTTTGAGCATTATGATTACCATATTATTACGGAAAAAGATAAAACAACACAAGCTTTAAAAGAGGTCTATCAAGAAAAACTTTCTTATATGGTATATGGAACAAGAAGTCACTTTTTTCGCTACTTTTTTCAATTTTTATATAACTGTTTTCTAACGTTATTTTATTATTTTGCGTATCGCCCTGACTATATAATTACAACAGGAACGCATACAGCAGGTCCAATGTGTATCATAGGAAAACTATTCGGAAGTAAAATTATTTATATTGAAACATTTGCTAACCGCACTACTAAAACTTTTACAGGAAAACTAATTTATCCTATTGCTGATTTATTTATTGTTCAATGGGAGGAACTATTAAAAATATACCCAAAAGCGGTATTAGGAGGTTCGATTTATTAATGATTTTAGTCTTATTAGGAACTCAAAATAATAGTTTTCATCGTTTATTAGAAGCATTACAAAATTGGGCAGAAAAAAATAGAATAACAGAAGAAATAATAGTACAAGCAGGAAGAACTAAATTTTCTTCTGATACTATGAAAATAGTAGATTTTTTTTCTTTAGAACAAATGAATCAAAAGATTGACCAAGCAAGAATTATCATTACACATGGAGGAGTCCGGCTCTATTTTAAGTGGACTAAAAAAAGGAAAAAGAGTAATTGCAGTACCTAGACGAAAAGAATATAAAGAACATGTTAATAATCATCAAATTCAGATTGTAGAAAACTTTGATCAAGAGGGGTATATTAAAGGTGTTTTTGAAATAGAAACGTTAGGTGATGTGATAAAGAACATAGAACAATTTAAACCGAGACAATTTGTTAGCAATACTAATCATATGATAGAATTAATCGAGGATTTTATTGCCAAAAAGGAGAAAAAATGATATACTACGAAAAATGTAAAAAAAGGACCTTTCTAGGTCCTTTTTAAAGTGAATAAAAGGAGGAAACCATGAAAGAAGAAGTACTAGAAAATAGGATAGAAGAAAAGAAAAGTCCATTTGAAACAGAAAAAATTATTAAATTAGTTTCAAAATTTGCCCTGCCATGTGTTATTTCGCTTGTGGTAAATGCGTTATATAATATTGTAGACCAAATTTTTATTGGACAGGGAGTAGGCTATATTGGAAATGCTGCTACTAATGTTGTATTTCCATTAACTGTTATTGCTATGGCTTTTGCTGTTCTAATCGGAGATGGAACAGCTGCTTTTTTAAGCTTACGTTTAGGAGAAGGCAAAAAAGAAGGGGCTAGCAGAGGAGTAGGAAATGCTCTTATCTTAATCAGTATAGTAGGTGTGCTTTTTCTATTTTTAGGAATCGTTTTAAAAGAGCAACTACTTACTCTTTTTGGAGTAACGCAAGCAGTTCATGATTTAGCTTTTAACTATATGAAATATATTGTCATTGGTCTTCCCTTTATGATGGTGGTTACCATGTTAAATTCTGTGATTCGTGCGGATGGTAGTCCAAGATATGCAATGGTTTCTATGCTTTCTGGAGCGATATTAAATATTGTTTTAGATTACTTGTTTCTTTTTTGTTTTTCAATGGGAGTAGAAGGAGCAGCGATTGCTACTGTAATTGGACAGGTAGTTTCTTTTGTGATTTCTATTTTATATTTAAGAAAATTTAAAACAGTTGATTTAAACAAACAAACAATAAAACCAAATAAAGATATTATAAAAGGAATTTGTAGTTTAGGAATCTCTAGTTTTATAACACAAATGGCCATTACGATTGTTATGATTGTCATGAATCGTTCTTTGAGCTTTTATGGAGCACAATCTATTTATGGAAGTGAAATTCCTTTATCTGCTTTAGGAATTGTCATGAAGGTAAATCAAATTTTAATTTCTATTATTGTAGGAATTGGTATAGGTTCTCAACCAATTATTGGATTTAATTATGGGTCGAAAAATTATACTAGAGTGAAAAAGACGTATTTTACAGCAATTGGAATTGTTACCATTGCAACTACAATGGGACTTGTTTTGTTTGAAGTATTTCCACAAATGATTGTCAATTTATTTGGACAAGAGGAAGGGTTATATAACGAATTTGCTTTAAAATGTTTCCGCATTTTTTTAATGTTATGTATTTGTAATGGAGTTCAAATTACTTCTGGTATTTTCTTTCAAGCGATTGGAAAGCCATTAAAATCCATTATCATTTCTCTTTCTAGACAAATTTTGTTTTTTGTTCCACTTGCTCTTTTCTTACCAAAATTTTTCGACATTGATGGGCTTTTATATGCAGGACCAGTAGCAGACGGAGTGGCCTTTTTAGTAGCAGGATTTTTGATTTTCTTTGAAATGAAGAAAATTGAAAGACTAGAAAAACAAACACAAAAAGAAATACTATAGGAGAATACTATATATATGAAATGCATTTCTGTTTAAATTTTAACACAATGGACTTTTTTAATGTGCTTCGTAAACAGAGGTGCATTTCAAAATCAAGTAACTTACTAGTTTTTTTGTTTCGTATAACAACTGTAGTAGGTTTGTGTTTTTTCTTGACAAAATAGGTTATAGACTATACAATTACCTTAGATTTTGACTAGAAAAGAGGAAAAAATGAAAAAGCTATTATTTTCTGCCTACTCTTTAGATATTGGAGGAATAGAAAAATCTTTAGTTACCTTATTAAATGAATTACAACAACAAGGTTATCACATTACTCTTGTGTTAGAACATAATGAAGGGATTTTTAAAAAAGAGTTAGATTCTCGCATACAAATAGTAGAATATAAACCATATAGTTCTAAGAATCCATTCATTCAAAAAATGAAAAATTTTATGAAACAAATGAGATTTAAAAGTAATTATCAAAACCAATTTGATTTTTCTGCTTGTTATGCAACCTATTCTCTTTCTAGTTCTTTTATAGCTAGAACAGCTTCTTCTTGCAATGTCTTATGGATACATGGGGATTACTGGGAAATTTATCATCATGATGTAGAAACAATAAAAGCGTTTTTTCATTCTATTCATATAGCAGAGTTTAAAAAGCTCATTTTTGTTTCGCAAAAAGCAAAAGACCATTTTCTGTCTCTTTTTCCAAAATGGCAAAACAAAGTAATGGTATGTCATAATTTTATTAATCAGCAAGAAATAGAAGAAAAAGCGAAAATAGAAATCAAAGATTTTAATCTGGCCAATGTAGTAACTTTTGTAAATGTTGGTAGACAAAGTGAAATAGATAAAAAGTTATCAAGACTAATTGAAGCAGCAGGGAAATTAAAAAAAGATGGTTATTCTTTCTATTTGCTTTTAATAGGAGAAGGTCCTGATACTTATGCTTATCAAGAAAAGATAAAGGAAAAACAGTTAGAAGATACTGTTTTTCTAATGGGAAAAAAGGAAAATCCCTATCCTTATATGCTTCTATCGGACTGTATTGTGCTTTGTTCTGAATATGAGGGATATCCGGTTGTATTTAATGAGGCATTAGTATTAAATAAACCAATTATTACGACTGATGTATCAGAAAGTAAAAACTTAATTGAAGGGAAATATGGATTAGTAGTAGAAAAATCAGCAGAGGCTATCTATCAAGCTATGAAACAAATACTAGAAAAAGGATATAGCATGAAAGAACCTTTTTCTGCACAAAACTATAATGAGCAAGTAAAAAAACAGTTAACAACAATAATAGAGGAGTGGAAATGAAAAAAATTAGCATTATTGTTCCAATATATAATACACAGCAGTATCTTCAAACTTGTTTAGAGTCTATTTTAAACCAGACATATAAAGAGTTTGAATTGATTTTAATTAATGATGGTTCTTCTGATGATTCTTCTAAAATAGCAAAGCACTATCAAGAAAAGTATTCTCATCAAATTGTTTATTATGAAAAAGAAAATGAAGGGGTAGCAACAACGCGAAACTTTGGAATGCAAAAGGCAACAGGAGACTATATTCTATTTGTCGATTCAGACGATTTTATTGACAAAAAGTTATTAGAACAATTGTTGCCTTATTTAGAAGAAGATATTGATATGGTGAAATTTAAAGCAGTAGAAGTAGACCAACAAGGGAAGGTACAACAAACAATAGAGGGACCTAACTTTAAAATATGTTCTGGGCAAGAAGCGTTTAATCTTCTTTTTTCACAAGACGAATTAATTGATACTCCTTGTTTATATGCGATAAGAAGAGAATTTATAAAGAACTATTCTTTTTCTTTTCAAAAAGGAAAAAATTTAGAAGATTTTGGACTCATTCCTCTTATGATAATTAGTGCTAATAAAATGGTGTCGATTCCTTTTTATGGTTATTATTATAGACAGTCAGAAGAAAGTATTACGAGAAATCAAAATATAGAAAAAATTACTCAAAATGCATTTGATGCTTTATTTCATTATGATGTTATGAAAAATGAAATACAAAACAGAACGATTCAATCACGAACCAAACAAAATATCCTTCTTTTTTACACAAATGCTATTTTTCTTTTAACAAGAACATTACCAAAAGAAAAACAAAAAATCTATCTTCAAGAAATCAAGAAAAGAAAGATGAGCCAAAATATTAAAATTCGAAATATAAAGCAATTGATAAAGAGAATAATGGTATCAATTAGTATACCACTTTACTTAAAACTCCAAAAATAAGGATGTGTTATTATGCCAAAAGTAAGTGTCATTGTTCCTATTTACAATGTCGAAAACTATATAGAAAAATGTTTAGAATCTTTAGTAAATCAGACCCTACAAGACATAGAAATTATTTTGGTAAATGATGGAAGTCAAGATGGTTCTGGTCAAATCGCAAAACATTATCAGCAAACCTACCCAGATAAGTTTCGCTATGTAGAAAAAATAAATGGGGGGTTAGGAGATGCTAGGAATTTTGGTATGCCTTATGCAAGAGGAGACTATCTTGCTTTTTTAGATTCGGATGACTATGTAGAAAGTACTATCTATCAAGAGTTATATGAAAAAGCAAAGCAAGAACAAAGTGATATGGTAGAATGTGATTTTTATTGGGATTACCCTAATAAAAGAAAAGAAGATAAAGGGATACTGTATGAGGGAAAAAAAGAAATGTTAGTACAAGCAAGGGTAGTTGCTTGGAATAAATTAATAAAAAGAGAAATAATAGAAAAAAACAATCTTATGTTTCCCAAAAAGCTACGTTATGAAGATGTAGAGTTTTTTTATCAATTAGTACCTTATTTAAATAACGTTTCCTTTGTAAAAAAGCCACTAATTCACTATATACAAAGGAATAACTCGATTTCAAATCAGCAAAACAAAAGAACGAAAGAGATTTTTGAAGTATTAGACCATGTATTAGAATATTATCATTCTCATGGTTTTTATGAAGAATATAAAGTAGAATTAGAATATCTCTATGCCCGTTATTCTTTATGTAGCTCTTTTAAAAGAATAAACCATGTTACAGAGAAACAAACAAGACAAGAACTACTAAAGTTTACTTGGGAAAATTTACATAAGAAATTTCCAGATTGGAAAAGCAATCCCTATTTATCTCAAGGTGGAATTAAAAATCATTATATGAGAAGTATTAATCGTACTACTTATCCTATTTATAGTAAAATGTTTCAGCTGATTTAAAGAAAGATTAAAAACTCTTAAAAGACAAAAATTAGAAAGGAAAACAAAGAGTCAAAATGAAAGAAACAAAACAATTATCGAAAGTGGAAAATAGAAAAGGTAAAACAAAATGGCCAAAGGTAAATTTGTCTTTATGGTTATGTGTTTTAGTCGTAGCTTGTCCTGTTTTAGATATGACAAGTTTCTTGTTTCGTAATACGTTTTCTACCTTTTTTTCTCCTTCTACTGTCCTTCGACCAGTCATTCCAATTATTGCATTATTAATTCTCTTTTTTACGACAAAACAAAAAGTAAAAATTTTAATAGCTGGTCTTCTTTATGGGGGGTATGCTGTTTTACATCTAATTGTATTTCAAAGTTTGCAAACACAAATTTCTTATAGTAATGCGATTCATGAGGCACAATACCTAGTAAACTATACCTTTATGATTATTAACTTATTTTTGTTTTGTACAGTTTTTAAAAAGGAAGAAGATACTACTGTTCTAAAGAAAAGTGTTTTACTAGCTATTACAATTTATCTTATTTCTCTTTTTCTTTCTATTTTGACTAAGACTTCTTCTAGTACGTATTTAGAAGGAATTGGATATAAAGGATGGTATGAGTCGGGAAATAGTTTAGGTGCTATTTTAATTCTTTCCTTATTTATATTATTACCAATGATAAAAGAAAAAAAGTTCCGTATTTGGGTTATAAGCATTATTCTAAGTATGGGTATCTTTTTAACTCTTTTGTTAGGAACGCGTGTTGGTTTATTTGGATTTATCTTAGTGGTGGTAGGATATATTATAGTACAAATAGGTTATAGTTTTTTTCATAAAATAAAAGTAAATCCTAAAATATTGGTGATTTGTAGTATCTTTTTAGTAGCTCTTGTAATAGCTGTAGTACTAGTGGGGTCTCATACAATTCAAAGAAGAAAACAGTTAGCAAAAGAACAAACCGAAATTATCGATGAAGCAACAGGACAGCAAGCATATATTACGGGTGATTTAACGAAATTAAAAAATGCTATCTTGGAAGGAAAGGTATTATCTACTTATTTGTCAAAACCAGAACAACAAGCAATTTTAGATTTAAATAAGTATGCGGTATCTCATAAGTTAGAAAATAACGATATGAGAAGCCAACAATTAATTTACCATTGTTATTTAGTAAAAAATCAGCAAAATCTACCAGCTCTATTATTTGGAAATGGGTATTTAAATCCCTATATGGAACTAGTACTAGAAATGGAAATACCAGCTTTTTTATTTAATTTTGGAGTACTTGGTTTTCTATTGTATTTTGCTCCATTTCTTATGTTATTTGTCTATGGATGCTACATCTTAATCAAAAAACATACTAAAATAGAGGTAGAATATATTATGACATTAGCAGGTTGTGGATTTACTTTTGTTTTATCTTTTTTCTCAGGATATACTTTTTTTAATTCTTCGACCATGATAATGATTATTGTATTAAATGCATTGTTACTTCATCAAATTCAAAAAATAAAAAATAGAAAGTAAGGGGAAATATGAAGAAGAAAATACTATTTGGAATTACTAGTTTAACCATTGGAGGAGCGGAAAGGGTTTTGATAGATTTGGCAAATAGTCTTTGCAATGAATATGACATTACCATTTTTACCATTTATGCAAGGGGAGAATTAGAAAAAATGCTAGACCAAAATGTAAAATTACAAACTCTTTATCCTTTTTCCTATCAAGACTTAAAAGGTTTAAAAAGAAAAGCTCTTCCTCTTATTCTATGGTTCTTTAAAAAAAGAATGTATCAAAAATACATTAAAAAAGACTATGATGTAGAAATTGCTTTTTTAGAAGGTCCCATTACTAGACTTTTTAGTGTGAAAAATAAAAAAGTAAAGAAAATGGCATGGGTGCATAATGACATTTCTCTTGTTTTTGGCAAAAGTTTTTCTTCTTTTATTAAAAAACACATAGACCGTAAGATATATGAAAAATATCAAATGCTTATTTTTGTTAGTAAAGATAATCGTGATAAATTTGAAACTGTATATCCGGATATACGAGATGCTTATTTACAGAAAATTCCAAAACGTGTTGTGTATAATTATATTGATTCTAAAAAAGTTCTACAAAAGGCACAAACCCCAGTAGAAACCATTCAAAAACAAGACCAAGTTACGTTTATAACAGTAGCAAGACTGGTAGAACAAAAAGCGATACAAAGACTTGTTATGGTGCATGAAAAATTAATCCAAAATGGATTTTTTCATACTATTTATGTCATTGGTGATGGACCATTAAAAGAGCAAATTGAAAGAGAAATACAAGAAAGAAATGTGCAAAATACGTTTATTTTATTAGGGCAAAAAGAAAATCCCTATCCTTATGTAAAACAAGCCGATATTTTTTGCCTACTTTCCTATTTTGAAGGTCTACCAATTGTAGTAGAAGAAGCTAAAATTTTAAATAAACCAATTTTAATAACTGATACGGCAGCAAGAGAAGGAGTGGAAAATTATCCTCATTCTACTATAGTAGAAAATACGCAGGAAGCCATTTATAAAGTGCTAGAACAAAAAATAAGGCAAGGAAAACCAAAAAACATACAACAATATGAATATTCGAATGAAAAAATGTTAGAAAAAGTAAAAAAAGTAATAGGAGAATAATATGAAACTTTCTATTGTAACCCCTACTTATAACAGGGAAGAATTGCTACCAACTTTATATCATAGTATATTGCAAAACCACGAAAAAAGTAATGTTTCAGTAGAGTGGCTTATTATGGATGATGGGTCTACCGATGATACAAAAGAAAGACTTCTACAATGGCAAAAAGAAGAAAAAATAGCAATAAACTATTTTTTTCATGAAAATCAAGGGAAGATGAAATCAATCAATGAGCTGATTCCAAAAACACAAGGAGACTTAATAATAGAATGCGATTCAGATGATTATTTTACACCCAATGCTTTTGAAGAGATTGCAAAAGTTTATGAGGAAAACAAGAAAAGAACAGATATTTATGCTTTTGCTTTTTTAAAATATGACCAAAATGGGAAGAATATGGGAAATAACTTTCCAGAGGGTATCCATACAAGTAATATGTTTGACTTATACTTCAAACAAGGGGTAGAAGGGGAAAAAGCACTTGTGTTTTTTAGTACTATCAGAAAACAGTTTTGCTACCAGTTAGAAAAAGAAGAACGTTTTGTTACAGAAGCTAGAATGTTTCATAAAATGGATGAATTGTATCAAATAAAATGTTATAATAAACCAATTATGATTTGTGAATATCAAGAACATGGGTATACTAAAAATAGTAAAAAACTATTTTTAGAAAATCCAAATGGTTATTTTGAATATTTTAAAGAGATACTACAAAGTGATATGAGGCAAGTTACCTTTTCAAAAAGATTATACGTTATGAAACACTACATTTTATTTAAAAAGCTCTCAAAACGTAAAAACAAAATAAGAGAGATAGAAGGATTTCTAAATAAATTTTTGTATTTATTGCTTTTTATACCAGGTACTTTTAAGACAAAGCAATGGATAAAATGAGAGGGAATGAAATGAGAGAAACGATAATGATTTGTTTGGAACAACTGGGAATTGGGGGAATTGAAACAGTAGTAGTTAATCAAACTGCTATTTTTATACAAAAAGGGTTTCGTGTTGTGATACTGGCGTCTCCAGGGATTTATACGAAAAGATTAAAAGAATTAGGGGCAATTTGTATTTCTTTTAACTTTTGTTTAGAGAATCAATTTAATATAAACAAAATAGAGAAAATTTGTAATATTCTACAAGAATATCAAATAACGCAAATACACATTCATCAATTTCCCTGTATTCTATCTGTTTTTCCAGCAGCCATTATTAGTAATATTCCGTATTTAGCCTATCTTCATATTTCTTCCGAATTGTTAGAACAAACGTATTGTTGGTATTTATCTACGTATTCCATTTATGAAAAAGCTTTTCCGTGGTATTTTGAAAATGCGTATAAAATTATTGCGATTACACAATCAAATGCAGACTATAATGCACAGAAGTTTGGAATAGAAAAAGGGAAATACAAAGTACTTTTTAATAGTATTAATCTATTGCTATATCAGGGCGATATAAACAAAAATAACAAAAGTAAGTTTCTTTTGATTTCTCGCTTATCAAAAGAGAAGGAAGAGTCTGTTAAAACAGGAATTGATTTGTTTGTTGCCTACTATCATTCTCAAGCAAAACAAAAAAGTGAGCTGACAATATTGGGAAGTGGAGATTATCAAGAAAAAATACAGGAATATATTAATTCAAATTATTATGAAGAAACAGCAGCAATCACTTTTTTTGGTGAAAACAATGACATTGCTTCTATAGAAAAGGAATATGATGTTGTTTTAGGACTGGGAAGGTGTATTTTAGAAGCAGTTGCGATGAAAAAAATAGCGATTATTGTTGAAGATAAAAAAGCAGTTATGGTAGAACCCAATACTATACGAGAACTCTCTGAAAGTAATTTTTCGCAAGCAGAAAAAGAAACTGTTGCTGTTATAGAGAAGCTAACACAATTATCGCAACAGCAAATACTAGAAATGGTAGAGAAAAATTATCACTATGTAAAAGAATATTTAAATTTAGAAAAGAATATTTTCTATTTACAAAGTGAAGAAAATAGTTACCCTAAAAAGTTCATTTTCGAGTTATTTAAACAAGTAATAGAAAAAACAGAAAAAGTAATACAATTAGAGCAAGTAGAAAAGCAGCTAGGAAAGAGACTACAAAAACAAGGGGAGAGTGAAATATTAATAAAACAAACTCAAGAAGAATGCTTACAATTGAAAAAGGAGTTATTTGCTATTTATAGTAGTAAAAGATGGAAATATAGTACGAAAATTGTAAAATTATTCAAAAAAGGAAAGTAAAGAAAAGATTTTGACAATCTATGTGGTTATGGTATAATAGCAAAGAAAAATTACGAAGGGATGAGAAAATAGAAAAATGGAACAAAATGCGGAATATAAAATTATTGTAGAGGATGTTTATAAAACATTTAGTGTTTATTTAGATAAAGCAAATAGTTTAAAAGAAAAGCTTTTATTTTGGAATCGAAACAAAAAAGAAAAAAGAGAAGTGTTGCAAGGAATTAATATCAAAATAAAAGAAGGAGAAGCAGTTGCTTTAATTGGAGTTAACGGAAGTGGAAAATCCACTTTATTAAAGTTAATGACAAAAATTATTTATCCCAATAAAGGTAACATTATAACAAATGGAAAAGTAACCTCTCTTTTGGAATTAGGAGCTGGGTTTCATCCCGATTTTTCAGGAAGAGAAAATATTTATTTTAATGCTTCTATTTTTGGATTAACGAGAAAAGAAATTGATGCTAGATTAAATGATATTATTGCCTTTTCAGAGCTAGAGCATTTTATTGATAATCCAGTTCGAACTTATTCTTCAGGAATGTATATGAGGCTTGCTTTTTCAGTTGCAATTAATGTAGATGCTGATATTTTATTAATTGATGAAATTTTGTCTGTTGGAGATGAACATTTCCAAAATAAGTGTTTTGACAAAATGAGGCAATTAAAAGAAGAGGGGAAAACGATGGTTTTTGTTACTCATAGTATGCAGTCTGTAAAATCTCTATGTAATCGAACGATATGGTTGTATAATGGAAAAATTAGAATGGATGGAAATACCAATGAAGTGATAGAAGAATATATTAAAGCTACTAAATAGAGAAGGGGGAAACATAATTCATGCGAGAGGAAGAAAAATATTTTGATTATACAATGGAACCGGGGAAAAAACGAAATACTATAAAATATTATAATGATGGAAAGCCTTTAATTAGTATTATTACTCCTTATTATAACTCTAAAAATTATATTAAACAAACCGCTAATTCGATTCTTAACCAAACTTTTCCTTATTGGGAATGGATTATTATAAATGACGGCTCGACAGAAGAAGGTACAAAGGAAGTTCTAGAAGAGATAGAAAAAATGGATAGTAGAATCAATATTTATCATCAAGAGAACAAAGGGCGTATTGTTGCAAGAGATGAAGCAATAAAAAAGGCAAATACAGAACTACTTTTTATTATTGACTCTGATGACCAAATTGATAAGACAATGTTGGAGTGCTGCTATTGGACATTACAAACAAATCCAGATGTTTCTTGGGTATATACAGATTTAGTTAATTTTGATGGACAGGAATTTTTATGGAATCCTACATTTGATTGTGAAAGACAGAAGAAGGAAAATTTAATTCCTGTTTGTTCTTTAATTCGTAAAAAGGATTTATTAGCAGTAGGAGGATATGGAGTCGTTGACAAAGACGTTCACGAAGATTGGCATTTATGGTTACGTATGCTGGAAAAAGGATATTATCCAGCTCACATGAATTTTTATGGATTTTGGTATCGAAAGAAAAAAGAGGGCGGTATTCTAGACTCTATCAATAAAGATAAAAAAAGAGATGCCCATGCAAGAAAAGAAATCGAAAAACAAGCTGATAAAATAGAAGAAACAGTATATGCTATTCAATATCCAACTACTTCGGGTTCAAATTATAATTCTTATCCTTATATTTTTGACTGGAATCGCAAACCTGTTCATATAAAAAACGAAAAAATTAGACTATTATTTATTTTTCCTTGGTTTAAAGTAGGAGGAGCTGATAAATTTAATTATGATTTAATTTCTAACTTAGACCAGAATAAATATGATATTACAATTGTTACAACAGAACCATGTGAATATATTTGGAGGCAGAAATTTGAAAGATATGCAGAAGTATTTGATTTAACTACTTTTTTACATCGCAAGGATTGGGCAGCCTTTTTACATTATTTAATACAATCAAGAAGTATTAATATTGCTATGCAATCAAATAGTTATTATGGATTTTATGTCATTCCGTGGCTTAAATCACAGTTCCCGGAAGTTGTGTTTTTAGATTATTTACATAGTGAGAATTATAGTTGGAGAAATGGAGAATATCCGAGAGATTCTACTGCGATTGATTCATTTTTAGATTGTACTTATACTTGTACAAATTCTTTAAAACAGTCTATGAAAAAAAATATGGGACGTTCTATTGATAATGTTGAAACAGTCTATATTGGAGTAGATGAAAAAGAATTTAATCCAGACAATGTAATTAAAATAGAGAATCCAGAATTAATAGAAAAAAAAGGCAAATACAAAGGCAAAAAAGTATTACTATTTTTATGCAGAATCTCAGAAGAAAAAAGACCTATTCTAATGATACGAGTATTGCAAAAAATTTGTCAGCAGAGAGAAGATGTTGTACTCTTTGTAGTAGGAGATGGACCTGAATTAGAAGAAACAAAAAAAATGGTGGAAAAATTAGAATTAACAGAGCATGTTATTTTTTTTGGAATGCAAAAAGAAGTAAAACCATTTTATCAAATAGCAGATGTTAGTATTATCTGTTCTTTAGTAGAAGGATTAACGATTACAACATATGAATCTTTAGCAATGGAAACTCCTGTAGTCACAGCGGATATTGGAGGACAAAAAGAGTTAGTAGATAATAATTGTGGACGTTTGGTAGAAAATGTGCAAACAGCAAAAAATGGATATTATAACCGAAATTATACTCAAGAAGAAATAGACCGATATGCAAAAGCGATAATAGAAATTTTGGACACAAAAGACATAGAGCAAGTAAAGAGAAACTGTAGAAATAAGATAGTGGACAAATTTACAATTCATCAAATGGTTGCTAGATTTGACAGAGATTTTACGGACTTTTTTGAAAAAGGAAGTAGTATTTCAAGACAGACAATTCAGAATATTAATTTATACAAACAATATCTTGTTTTATATAATCAACTAAATATTTTAAATGCCTATTCAGCAATAGGAGGAACTTCAGAAGAGGCAAGATTAACAAATGAAAAAATGAACTATTCCTTTCTTAAGATAAAAGAACAGCTATGGGAAAATCCTCTTTGGCGATTTATTATCCGCATTTCTCAAAAGTTAGGAATTATAAATTTATTAAAAAGGACAAGGATTCCTACTAAAATTAAAAATCAATTAAAAAAACAATAAAGGAGATAATCATGGTAACTATATTTAAAAAATTATACGAATATAGAGAATTGTTGAAAACAAACATTAAAAAGGAAATTAGAGGGAAATATAAGAATTCCTTTTTGGGAGTGGTATGGTCTTTTTTATATCCACTTCTTCAAATTCTAGTATATGCTATAGTTTTTCCTTTAATTTTAAGAAATACACAGGAGTATTATGTGATTTTTCTATGTTGTGGTTTAATTCCTTGGACTTTTTTTTCAACCGCAATGACAAGAGCTGCTTTTACTATGGTTGAAAATGGAAATATTATTAAAAAAGTATATTTTCCAAGAGAGATATTACCAATTTCTGTTGTAACCAGTGAGGCTGTAAATTTTCTTATTTCCACTATTATTATTATAGCTTTTGTTTTATGTTATGGAATGGGACTTTGTAAATATATTCTATTTTATCCGCTAATTGTATTAGTACAGTACTTAATTACATTGGCGATTTCTCTAGTATTGTCTAGTATTACTGTTTATTTTAGAGATTTTCAACATTTAATAGGTATTGCTTTGCAATTGTTGTTTTATGCAACACCGATTGTATATGCATCTGAAACTATTCCTGCTAATTTCGCTTGGATTTTAAAAATAAATCCTATGACTTATATTATTGATGCCTATAGAAGTGTTTTTTATACCCAAACGATGCCTAATATTACTTCTTTAATGGTTCTTTTATTGATTGCGATTATAGGATGTATAATAGGGTATATTATTTTTAATAAACTACAAAAAGGGTTTGCAGAACAGTTATAAACAAGGATAAGGGGGAGAACAATGAAAACAAAAAAGGCACAAATTATCGATGTTATTAAAAATTCGGGAATTAATTTATTAATTATTGTAACAACAATTATTCTTATAACAAGTATACTATTCTTATTTCATATTGAGATTACAAAATGGCATTTACCAGTTCTTTATCTATTAGGAAACATTTTATTTTTTATACTATTTAGAAAGACAAGCTATTTAAAGCATATTTTTATTAGTTCATTACTTTCTATTATTGTTTTTACTAGTAGTATTGCTTTTGTGACATCTTTTTATGATTTAACGGTTGATGGCAATACTTATCACAAATTAGCAATTGGAAGTCTAAAAAATGGATGGAATCCTATTTATGAAGATAACGAAGATTTTACACAAGAAAAAGGAAATAAATTTGATGTAATAGACTTTAATCTTGTTGAGTACGAAGAAACAAAAGTGGGTACTAAAAACGTTATCTGGACAAATCATTATCCAAAGGGAAATTGGACGTTTTCAGCTGTTATTTATGCATTTACAGGTAATATCGAAAGTGGAAAAGCACTAACAGTGTTATTTATGTATATAGGTTTTGCAATTGTGTTTGGTTATTTAAGCAAAAAAATAAATTGGATGATAGCATGTGTGGTTTCTTTATTATTAGTCATTAATCCAATTACAGTTGTACAAGCATGTAACTATTATATTGACGGATTATTAGGAATATTAATTGCTCTTCTTTTAGTTGCATTACTTTCTATTACAGATAAATATAAAGAAAAAAAGATTTTACAAAAGGAAGAACTTTTAATTTTAGCTTGTACTATTATGATTCTTAGTAATATAAAATTTACAGGGCTTGTTTATGCAGGTTTCTTCTGTTTCGCTTTTTATTTATATTGGTTGTATAAGAGTAAAAAAGAAGGAGTAAATCAATTGAAAGGAGATGCTCTTTTTTATACCATATTTTATGGTATAATTGTGGTAATTTCTATATGTATAATTGGATTTTCTTCTTATGTACGTAATACATTGGAACATAAAAATCCGTTTTATCCATTATATGGAGAGGGAAAACAAGACATTATTACACAAATGCAACCAAATTATTTTGCACAGAGAAATAGTATCGAAAAATTTCTGATTTCTATTTTCTCAAGAGGAGAAAATGTAACGTATCATTATGATAGAGAAGATATAAAGCCGACTCTGAAATTTCCATTTACTTACACCAAGCAAGAATTAGAAAACTATAATATGCCAGATATTCGTATTGGAGGTTTTGGACCTTTGTTTAGCGGTATATTGATTATTAGTACAGTTATTACAATATGTGCAATTTATGATTTGTGGAGAAAGAAAAAGTTTGACTATTTGATTCCCTACTTGTTAATTTTGTTGATAATAGCAATTAGCATTTTAGCAATTGACGGTAGCTGGTGGGCAAGATATATTCCATTTTTATATATAGTTCCTATTTTATCTATACTTTATCTATGGAAAAAAGACAAAAGCAATGGGATAAAAATTGCACTAGGGACGATATTAACACTTTTAATGATTCTAAATACGTCAATGCTAATAAATACCACTATGAAAAATTATGAAATCAATGGAGGTTATATCGAAAAGGTATTTGAGGATTTCGAGAGGTATAGTAAAAGTCAAGAAATGACTACTATCAAATTAAAAGGATTAGGATATCAAGGTGCTTTATATAATGTATATGATAAAAAAATAAATATTAAAGTAGACAATAATATGGAAGCTAATAGAGATGGATATTTCTTTATGTATTAAGAAAGAAGGATAAAAATTGAAAGAATATATAAAATTGATGAGGTGTAAACATTATATTAAAAATTTATTAGTTTTTTTACCCTTGATTTTTAGCGGTAAATTGTATGAAATGACTTATTTCATACCAACTCTTTTGGGATTTCTTTCATTTTGTTTTGTTTCTTCTGCAGTTTATATTATTAATGATATACAAGATAGACAAGCAGATAAACAAAATGAAAAGAAGAAAAATCGCCCAATTGCTTCTGGCAAAATATCGGTAAAAAAAGCATTTCTTCTTATGCTGTTTTTAATGATAACAAGTTTTAGCATTACTATTTATATTATGAAAACAAATGTATTGGGGTATCTGTTTATTGTTTCATATTTCATACTAAATATTTTGTATAGCATAAAATTAAAACATATTCCTATTTTAGATGTTACAATTTTAGCAATAGGTTTTCTTATAAGAGTATTATATGGTGCAGAAATTATTGACGTACAAGTATCTAATTGGTTGTATTTAACAATCTTAAGTTTTTCTTTTTATATGAGTTTGGGAAAGAGAAGAAATGAATTTATAAAAAATGGGAGTAAAAGTAGAAAAGTATTAGAATCTTATAATGAAAATTTTCTAGATAAAAATATGTATTTATTTTTAGGGCTAGCAATTATTTTTTATGCATTATGGTGTATTGATATAGCTATTCCTAATATTATATGGACCGTTCCTCTTGTCATGATTATTTGTATGCAATACAGTGCTATATTAGAGGGAGATTCTTATGGAGACCCAGTGGAAGTGCTATTAAATAATAAATCTTTAATGGCTACTACGATTCTATTTGGATTAATTATGTTTTTATTAATGTATGTCATATAATGAGGGGATTTTAAAAGATGAAGAAAATAGTAAATGTTTTAAAAAGTAGTTTTAATATTATCTTTTTTGTTAGTTTTATCTTTATGATAATAAGTGTTCTTTTTTTTAACAATATGAATGGATATAAGTTCAATATACCGATTTTAATGATTGGGATAGTAATTTTTATTATTGTTGTTTATTTTATGAATAAGCTATTTCATAAAATTAGTAAGAAAGCTACTTGGATTATATTGGGAATTGGCAGTTTACTTATGTTAGCTATCCAAGTGATTTGTGCTATATATTTACGTGTAACACCAACTTGGGATTTCGGTGCGGTTAGTGATATAGCAATAGAATACGTAACAACAGGAAAAGCAGATTTTTGGTATCTAGAGCGATATACCAACAATATTGGTATTGCGGTATTATTAATTGCCATTTTTAAAATTGCCTCATGGATACATTTTACTGATTTTGTATTAGTGGGCATGATTGTTAATATTATTTTTATTGACTTAGCCATTCTTTTTACCTTTTTATGTGCAAAAAAAATATTGGGATTGCAAAAGGCCACAGTTATTACAGGTTTATTAATGATAATGACACCAATTTTTTTCTATGTACCCATTTACTATACAGATACTTTATCTATGCTATTTCCTGTCTTGCTTTTCTATTTATATGAATGTCGTAAAGGAAAAAAGAAAACAGTTGGTTATGACTTGGCTATTGGCATTACAGCCTTTATAGGGATAAATATTAAATTTACGATTATTATTGTATATATTGCAATCTTGCTTTACGAGTTTTTACAATTACCAATAGAAACAAAAGAAACATTTAAGCAAAGAGGTTTTTCTTTTTTAAAATTAATGGGAATACCTATTTTAGTAATTGTAATGTTTAGTATATTTAAATCTGCTTTTACAAATAAAATGATAAAAGACACAGAAGCAATCGAGAGAGAAAAATTCCCATTAACTCATTGGATTATGATGGGACTTACTGTTCCTAATGGATATTATCATCCAAGTGTAGAATTTACAGGGGAGTTTCCAACAGTAGAAGAGAAACAACAAGCAAATTTGATGGAAATAAAAAGACTTTTACAAACAAATGGACCTAGATTTTATTGGGAAAAGCTGAAATACACTTGGGGTGATGGTACCTTTACAGCTGCTGAAAAATTGCGTAGAGAACCAGTGCGTACTACTAGGCTACATTCGTATATTTTAGCATCAGGAGATAAAAATCAATATTATTTGTATTTTTCACAAATACAAATGATTTCCATTTGGGTTTTAATTGCTTTTTCCTCTTTTTCTCTTAGTAAAAGGAAAGAGACAGAAAATAGCCTGTATTTTATAGGAAGGATTTGTATAATAGGACTCATGGCTTTCTTTATGCTATGGGAACCAAGAGCAAGATATCTTGTTAATTTTATCCCTATTTTTGTACTAACCTCTTATGGAGGAATAGAGGTAATACAAAATACACTACGCAAGGGGAAAGAAAAATGGAGCAAAATAAAATGGATGGAGGAGAAAAGATGAGAATGGAAAAAAAGAAAATTTCAGTTGTTATTCCAATGTATTATGAAGAAGAAGTGGCACAAGAATGTTATACAAGAGTAAAAAGTGTGTTAGAAAATATTGCTAATTATGATTATGAAATCATTTTTGTTAATGATGGAAGCAAGGATAAGACATTAGAGATATTAGAGGAGATTGCAAAGGATAATACTAACGTAAAAGTCATTTCTTTCTCTAGAAATTTTGGTCATCAATGTGCAGTTACAGCAGGAATTCGATATATAACAGGAGATGCTGTTGTGATTATTGATGCTGATTTACAAGACCCACCTGAGTTAATTCCTGACATGCTTAAGCTATGGGAACAAGGAAATGAAGTTATTTATGGAAAAAGAAAAACCAGAGAGGGTGAATCTAAATTTAAATTGTTAACGGCTAAAATGTTTTACAACACACTAAATGCTTTATCCGATGTAGATATCCCAAAAGATACTGGTGATTTTAGGCTAGTAGACCGTAAGGTAATAGAAGTAATAAATTCACTACCAGAGCATAATAAGTTTTTAAGAGGTCTTTTTAGTTGGGTTGGATTCAAACAAAAGGCTTTTGAATATGAGCGTAAAGAAAGATTTGCAGGAAAAACAAAATATCCTTTTAAGAAAATGATAAAACTAGCTTCTGATGGAATTATGAGTTTCTCAACAAAACCATTAAAAATAGTAGGGGGGTTAGGAATATTGTCGATTGTTATTTCAGTATCAATTTTACTCTATTCTCTTTTATCCTATTTGTTTAAATGGCATAACTTAACATCTGGATGGACTTCCTTAATGGTAACAATGACCTTTTTAGGAGGAATGATTTTAGTCTCTTTATGGATGATAGGAGAATATATTGCAAGAATTTATGAAGAAAGTAAAGGAAGACCACAATATATTATTAATAAGATGATTAATATGGAAAATGAAGAAAACTAGGTGCTTTTATAGCACTTATTTTTTTGTTGGAAACGAGAGAAGAAGATAGAAAAAACTGTTAAAATTAAAGTATTGACTTTTATCATTTGTTCCCTTACAATTAATTTGTGCTTTAATAAAGAAAAAAGGGGGAAAACAATGAAAATAAGTAGATTATTGAATCAATTTTTGGTAAGTTTAATAATTGCTTTTATGCTTTTTATTCCATTCGGACCTATTGTCAATGCTTATGAAGAGCAACAAAGGCAAATTGATATTCCTACAAATGAAATAATAAAGGAACAAAATAAGGAAGAGGACATTTCGAATGAGATAATTAATAATACAGTATCGAATGAAGTAATGGATAAGCCGGAAGAAGGAACCAATGAAACTACAAATAATACGGTGGAAAATACACAAACAGAAGAAAAAGAGCAAGAGACAAATACTGTAGAAGAGGAAAAAACTAATAAAATAGAAGAGACTGTTCAACCAGAAGAAGAAAAACCAAGACAAGAGGAGGAAAATCTTCCTGTTTTATATACCGGTTCTTCTGTTATGGGAGTAACCTATCAACCACATGTAGAATATAGAAGCTGGATGGATTGGGTATCAAATGGAGAGTTAGCAGGAACAGAATACCAAGCAATAGGGTTAGAAGGAATTAAAATACAATTAACGAATGCACCAGCAAATGTAAAGATACAGTATCAGGCAAATGTAGAAGGACAAGGATGGCAAAGCTGGGTAAATGATGGAGCATTAGCAGGAAC
>DBFJJM010000100.1:0-21051 GCA_048393175.1 Candidatus Merdicola sp. | reverse complement strand
AAAAGAAAATTCCTTTTTCTTTAAGGAATTTTCTTGAATGCTATTTTTTACGTTAAGCTGTTTCAATATTATTTGGTTGGATTCTTTTTTTATGAACCACTTTTCTTTCTTGTTTATTTTCATTTAAAATCACTTTTGGTTTTTCGAATCCTTCTACTGTTTGCTTTGTAATAATGCACTTTTCTATTTTTGGATTAGAAGGAATTTCATACATAACATCTCTCATAATTTCTTCAATAATAGAACGAAGTCCTCTTGCTCCTGTTTTTCTCTCAATTGCTTTATCCACAATTACGGCTAATGCATCTGGCTCAAATTCTAAGGTTACTCCATCCATTTCAAATAACTTTTTGTATTGTTTTACTAATGCATTTTTTGGTTTGGTAACAATTTGAGTTAACGCTTCTTTGTCTAGTTCTTGCAGGGTAGCAATAATTGGTAATCTTCCTACAAATTCTGGAATTAATCCAAACTTTAATAAATCCTCTGGTAAAAGCTCTGTAAAAGTTTCAGATTTGCTTTGCTGTTTTTTCTCACCCATTTGAGCATGAAAACCAATTGTCTTTTTACCAGTACGATTTTCAATAATTTTTTCTAATCCTTCAAACGCTCCACCACAAACAAATAAAATATTTTCTGTATTAATTTGTAATAATTCTTGATGAGGATGTTTTCTTCCTCCTTGTGGTGGTACAGAAGCTACCGTTCCTTCAATAATTTTTAATAAAGCTTGCTGTACTCCTTCTCCACTTACATCTCTTGTAATAGAAGGATTTTCTGATTTTCTTGAAATTTTATCAATTTCATCAATATAAATAATTCCTCTTTCTGCTTTTTCAATATCATAATCAGCAGATTGAATTAATTTTAACAAAATATTTTCTACGTCTTCTCCTACATAGCCTGCTTCTGTTAGTGTTGTTGCATCTGCGATGGCAAATGGTACATTTAAAATTTTGGCTAATGTTTGAGCAAGTAATGTTTTACCACATCCAGTTGGTCCTAATAATAAAATATTACTTTTTTGAATTTCCACATCATCTTTTTTGGTTTCTTCTTCTAAAGAGTTGATTCTTTTATAGTGGTTATATACTGCAACAGATAATGTTTTTTTGGCATCTTCTTGCCCAATAACATATTGGTCTAAAATACCTTTAATCTCTTCTGGCGTAGGTAATTTTTCCTCGTCAATAGTAGTATACATAGCAGAATCTTCTTCATAATAATCGTTTTCAATAATGTTGGAACATAGCTCTACACATTCATTACAAATATAGACACCTGGTCCTGCTACAATACGGTCTACACTATCTTGTGTCTTTCCACAAAAGGAACATTTTACATTTTTGTCATTCCCACTCTTTTTTGGCATAATAGTCTCCTCTCTTCTATTTTACTTTCTTCCTTTGTTATTGTCTTTTATCTAAGATACCATCAATTAAACCATATTTTAACGCTTCCTCAGCTGTCATATAGTTGTCTCTTTCGGTATCTTTGTTAATTACATCGATTGGCTGACCTGTTCTTTCACTTAATAAACGATTTAACTTTTCTCTTGTTTTTACTAAGTGGTCAGAATAAATTTTAATTTCTGTAGATTGTCCTGAAAGACCTCCTCCTTGTCCTCCAATTAATGGTTGGTGAATTAGAATTTCTGCATTGGGAGTAGCAAATCTCTTTCCTTTTTCTCCAGAAGCCAATAGTACTGCACCCATACTAGCTGCCATTCCTACACAAAGGGTAGAAACAGGACATTTAATATAGTTCATGGTATCGACAATTCCCATTCCATCTGTAATCGAACCTCCTGGACTATTAATGTATAAAGAAATTTCTTTTTCTGGGTCTTCAGACTCTAAAAATAAAAGCTGTGCAATTACTAAACTTGCAGTAGTTGCATCTACTTGTTCTCCTAAGAAAATGATACGGTCTTTTAATAATCTTGAATAAATATCATATGACCTTTCTCCTCTACTTGTTTGTTCAATAACATAAGGTACTAAACTATTTTTTTCCACTTTGTTTCCTCCTTTAAATTTCTTTTGCTTTATTCTTTTAAATTTAAAACTAAAACTAAAACGTAAAGAAAGTAGAGATTGCTTCTTATGCAATCGGATTTACTTTTTTCGTAATCCCTACATATTACTCCCCCTACCTTTTCTTTGTTACTATTTTATTTTTGCATGTTCAATAATGTATTGAATGGTTTTTTCTGTTTCAATATTTCCTTTTAGGTAACTTTTTAACGATTCATTCTCTTTTAGTTCTTCTTCTGTTTTACCATAATTTTGTGCCATTTCTTTTAATTTTGCTTCCATTTCTTCTTCTGCTACTTCTATCTTTTCTGCCTTTGAAATAGCCTCTAAAACTAATCTAGATTTTACAGAATCTTTTGCTTGCTGTTCATATTCTTTTCTAAAGTCTGTTTTTGATTTTCCTATCATTTGCAAATATTGTTCTAAATTTAAGCCTTGATATTGAAGACGAGATTCTATGTCTTTTTCCATGTTATCAATTTCCGATTCAATCATACCAGATGGAATTTCAATCTCTGTATTATCACACACAGCTTTAATAGCGGCTTCTTCTATTTCGTATTTTGCTTTTGTTTCATTTTCCTTTTCAAGTTTGTCTTTTATACTTTGTTTTAATTCGTTTAATGTATCAAATTCACTCACATCTTTAGCAAGCTCATCATCAATTTCTGGCAATTCTTTTTTCTTAATTTCATGTAGTTTTACTTTAAAGATAGCTTCTTTTCCTGCTAATTCTTTTGAAAAATATTCTTCTGGGAAGGTTACTTTAATTTCTTTTTCTTCTTCTGGTTTCATTCCTATAACTTGTTCTTCAAATCCTGGAATAAAGGACTTACTACCAATGATTAATTCATGGTTTTGTGCTTTTCCACCTTCAAAAGCAACCCCATCTACAAACCCTTCAAAATCAATTACAGTAATATCTCCATCTTCTACTGCACGGTCTTCTACTGTAACAATTCTTGCATTTCTTTCTGCCATATGTCCAAGTTCATGTTGTATATCCTCATCAGATACATTATACTCTACTTTTTTTAGTTCTATACCTTTATATTTTCCTGGTACAACTTCTGGCTTTGTTTGAACAACCGCTGTAAAGATTAAATCTTTTCCTTTTCCAATTTGTTTTACATCAATATCTGGATAGCTTACTGCTACAATATTATTCTCTGCTAGCTCTTTTTCATATATTTCTTGTAATATTTCATTGAAAGTATCTTCATAAAAAACTTGTTCTCCATAATGTCTTTCTACAATATTCATAGGTGCTTTTCCTTTACGAAATCCTGGTATATTGAAATATTTTGCAGTTTTAAAATATACCTTTTTCATTGCTTCATCAAATTTAGTCGCTTCTACTGTAAATTCTAACTTTAATTCATTTTGTTTATCTGTCTTTTCTACTTTTATACTCATGTTTTCCAATCCTTTCCTGCTTTTTTTCATAATTAGCTTTTATATTATATCACAAACTAGATTAATTGCAAGGGGTTAACAAGGAATTTATTAGAACAATATATGGACTGTATCACCTTTACAGGTCAACATAAAAATGATATACTATTATCATAATAAAGCCAATTAGCTAATTTTGAAAAAAACAAGGAGGAAAACACAAATGAAACCAAATGTAGACCTTTTAATTCAGATTCCCTACAACCTACCTAAGGAAACCGGTCAGGACATTTCCTACTCAAAAGGGTATGACCCAGCCTTCTTCTCAACCCCACATATCATGATTGCTCCTATTAAAGAAACGCATCGGCACAATCTAATTGTTTTCTACAAGCCTGAAAAAAAAGGAATTATTCCTATTACGCAGCAAGCAACCTGTATAGAGTATGCTGAGTCTAGTCGGAATAAAATTTTAACTGAAAAACGTCCTATTATGGTTTCTTTTATAGGATGGGAAAATGGTATGCCTGTTTTTTCTCGCAGAAAAATTCGCATAGAAGGACAAACTTTTATCCGGCAAAAACTATTATTAGATAATCCACAAGTTTTTTGGGCATGTTTAGTCTCTAAACCTCAATTGCCTACACAGTATTTCACAGTAGAAATTGGATATGGAATCCGTGCTATTATGACCAAACGTGATTTTTCAAGTGTTGGATTTGATTCTCTTGAAAACTTTTTAGCTTACTATGGGTTTACGCCTTCCCGCTTTCCAGTTGTTTTGTCTGCTACGAAAAGTGGCAAATATTATGCTTCTTTTGTAAAAGCATTCAAACAAAGTTAAATACAAATCGTACTTGTGCACTAGAGAACTTGGTATAAAAGGTATACGCATATTCTTACTAACAGAGAAAAAATCCCTTTCGCTAAACTTTTTATTTTATTATTAAATGCTTAAATGAATTTTTTCTCTATTGTTCTTCCGAAAAACACTTTATTTTATGATAAGTGTTATCCTAACGAAACAGTACTGCTACAAATAACCCTGTAGCAGTACTGTTTAGTTTATCTTAATTAATTGAAAACCTGTGTAATCACAACTTACCATTTTAAAATCAATTCCATAATGGTTTCCTTGTATCACAAATTTCTGTGATGGTCCGTGTAAATGACCATAAAGGCAAGTCGTTACTCTATATTCCATCATAACTCTTACAAAGTCAGAAATCTCTCCTTCTTTGATAGGAGGATAATGCATACAAGTAATCATCGGCTTGTTTTGTCCGTACTTATTTCTACCGTCTTGCAAAGACCTTTTTAGTCTTTCTAATTCTCGTGCAAAGATTTTTTCATCTTCACTTGTCTGTTCCATTAAATTCCATCCTCTTGTCCCTGTTATAATAGTTTGTTCCCATTCATAACTATTGTTATAAATAAAATCAATGTTAGAAAAACCTTGTTCTTTCAAATAATGACGCATACGAGTTACTGTGCTCCACCAATAATCATGATTTCCTTTTAGTAAAAGTTTTTTTCCTGGTAGCTCATTTAAAAAGGCAAAATCTGTAGCTGTATCTTGTAAATACATAGACCACGAAAAGTCACCTGGAAGTAATACTAAGTCATCTTTCTTTACTTGTTTTATCCAGTTTTGTTTAATTTTTTCTGTATGATTTTCCCATATCTCTCCGAAAATATTCATTGGCTTATCTGCTTCTCCTAAAGAGAGATGTAAATCAGATATTGCAAAAATAGACATGTTGTTCCTTTCTAACTTTCTAATTTTAAATTTGGTACTGCATTTAATGTATCTTTTGCTCTTTTTCCTGCTAAATAATCATAATATCCTGCAGAAGCTATCATAGCAGCATTATCTGTACAATATACCATTTCAGGATAATATACTTTTATATTTTCTGTTTGTGCTAATCTATCAAACTTTTGTCGTATATAGCTATTAGCAGAAACACCTCCTGCTAGCACTATTTTATCCAACCTTGTTTGTTTTATCGCTTTACTAGTATTTTCTACTAATAAATTTGAAACTACTTCTTCAAAGCTAGCCGCTAAATCTGCTTTATTTATATTTGGCTCTTTATGATGTAAATTAATTACTGCTGTTTTGATTCCACTAAAGCTAAAATCCAAGTTTTCGATATGTACTTTTGGAAGTGCAATCACAGGCTTTCCTTCTTTTGCTAAGTTATCTACTTTTGGTCCTCCTGGATAACCAAGCCCTATCACTCTTGCTACTTTGTCAAATGCTTCTCCTACTGCATCATCTCTTGTTTTGCCCATTATCCTAAACTGCGTATAATCTTTTACTTCTACTAAATGAGTATGCCCACCAGAAATAATTAAAGCAAGAAAAGGAGGTTTTAAATCTGGAAAGGTAAGATAATTAGCCGCAATATGTCCTTCAATATGATTGACTCCTACTAATGGTTTATCTAGTGCATAACTTAGTGCCTTTGCATAAGACACTCCAACTAATAAAGCACCTACTAAACCAGGCCCATAAGTACAAGTAACTACATCAATTTGACTCCACGAAATATTAGCTCTTTTTAACGCTTCTTTTGTCACTTCTGAAATAGCTTCAATATGATTACGAGATGCAATTTCTGGAACAACTCCTCCAAATTTTTCATGTATCTTAATTTGAGATTCAATGACATTAGAAAGAACTTCTCTACCATTTTTTACAATGGCTACAGAAGTTTCATCACAACTTGATTCGATTCCTAATGTAATAATATTATCCATTTTTCCTTCTTCCTTTTTTAAATAAATCCAAATAATACAGAAACCAACCAGAAAATTCCACTTGACACAGCATCAATAACAGGAGAAATGATATATCCTGCTAAACCAAATATCCATATTACTAAAAAAACAATATAAAATACCTGTTCATGATTCATAATCCAATTTCTTGCATTATATGGTAAAAAACTCATGAAAATTTTAGAGCCATCTAATGGTGGCAAAGGAATTAAATTAAAAATTCCTAATCCTACATTTGTAAAAATAGTAGTTTGCAATAAAAGCATTACCACAACACCAGGTGTACTAACAAAAAAGCTTTGTGGTGCAAATTTATATACAAAAAAGTAAATAATGGTAAAGACAAATGCTAAAAGGATATTCATTAATGGTCCTGCTACTGAAACAATTGCTTCTCCTTTTTGCATAGAAATATTACGATTAAAGTTACGAGGATTAATTTCTACTGGTCTACCCCACCCAAATCCTGCAAATAATAGTAGGACACTTCCTACAGGGTCTAAATGTCTAATTGGATTTAAGGTTAATCTTCCTTGTCTTTTCGGAGTATCATCTCCTAATTTATCTGCTGCAAAAGCATGTGCAAACTCATGAAATGTAATGGCAATTAGCAATCCTGGTATAGTAAGGACTAAAGCTAATAATTTTTGTTGTGACATTCCTACTATACCAGAGATTAAGAAAATCCCCATCATTAAATAAATCCATTTTCTATCAATATACATCTTCTAACCTTTCTTTCTCCCTTTTACTTTTCTTTTTTCATAACTTTGAAATAAATTTTTCATCATAACGATAACTTTTGTTGTAAGTACTATCGTTCCATCTTTATAATCATAAATATAACTCTCTATATTTTAAACATTGCATAAAATCATCTTCATTAAAGTCAATACTTGTAACAATTTCTTCATTATGAGACATTTGTATCCATTCCTCAATTGTTACCCATTTAGTATTATTACTGCTTGAACACTAACAATATATTCTCCTTTATCTAGGGTATCCTTATATCTAAATTTTGTTCTACCTGTTTTATTTCTAATTTTATCATATATATCAACTTCTTCTGGGATACCTTGCATATTTTCCTCTTTAAATATGATTCTATTTTAATGCTACACCATTGAATTTATTAAAACTTATTAAGATGTATTAATCTACTTCCTCTGATACTTGTTTTATTACTAATTTATAATCTGACAACTTTTCATCTAATCTTATTTGGCATTTTTTAAAAACTTCTACTAGTTTTTCTAATTCTCCCGTTGTTTGTGTTTCATACAAAGCTTCTCTGTATTCTTTGTTGTATTCATCATCAATTGCAATTAAATTAACATCATTTTCTATACATTGCCTTAGTATAATAAATCTTCCAATTCTTCCATTTCCATCTTGAAAAGGGTGTATATGTTCAAACTTTTGATGAAAATCAGCTATATCGTAAATGTTTTTTATTTCCTTTTCTAATAAATCGTTAATTAATTCTTCAACTTCATATGGTTGCACTAATTCTATATCTACATTTCTTAACTTGTTTGGAATTTTCTTATATACACCTACTAGTCCATAGTTTTCATCACTTGTATTTTTCTTTAAAATTGAATGCTATTCTCTAAATAACCTGTCTGTTAATTTTTCATTTAAAGTCGCTATCACAAAATCAAATAATTCTAAAGAGTTAATTGTTTCTTGTACATCATTAATTGAATGTTCTCCTATAACCATCTTATCTTCTAAAAGAACATTAAGTTGTTCAATATTAAAAGTACTTCCTTCTAACTTGTTTGAATGATATAAATATTCTATTTTTATATCATCATATACTTAGTTCTTTATTTTAGACAATTTTTGCATTGTCTTAATAGATATTTTGATTCTTATACCTTCCTAATCTATCTTTCTTCATCTTTATCTTCATGCATAGCTTTTATTGCTTTCATATCTAAACCTACGTCTCCGCTTGATTTACCTAGTTTTAATTGCCTTATTGCTTGTTTTAATATTATTTCATCACTAGATACCCTTTGCTCACAACCTTTATCAAACATATGTTTTACATCTTTTCTTAAACTCATAATGATTCCTTCTTTCTTAATCTAAAAAATCTATATTTTGCTTTACATTTTTTCTTTTGCTATAAACTTTTAACTCATCCGTTAATGTTACTAAGTTGAAAATTATATATTTTTACTTTTTATATGACATTTGAATAAAGTATTTAAATCCAAAAAACTTATATCTCAACTGACTTTCTAGTTTTAAATCGTCATTAAAATTTATAAGCGTTATTAAACCAAAGGTTTCATTGTTGGAAATAGTAATACATCTCGTATAGAAGCACTGTCTGTAAGAAGCATAATAAAGCGGTCTATTCCAATTCCTAGTCCTCCTGTTGGTGGTAAGCCGATTTCTAAAGCTTGAATATAATCTTCATCCATCATTCCTGCTTCTTCATCACCTGATTCTCTTGCTTGTACTTGCTGTTTAAATCTCTCATATTGGTCAATTGGGTCATTTAGCTCAGAGTAAGCATTGCCATATTCTCTTCCTCCGATAAATAGCTCAAATCTTTCGGTTAAACGTTTGTCTTCTTTTTTTCGTTTTGCAAGAGGAGAAATTTCTACTGGATAATCATAAATAAAAGTCGGCTGAATTAATGTTTTTTCCACATATTCATCAAAAAATACACTAATGATATCTCCTCTTGTTTGTTTTCCTTTTTCTATTTCTAGATTCCTACTTTTTGCTATTTCTACTGCTTGCTCATCTGTTTCAATGGTATTAAAATCAATACCTGTTACTTCTTTTATTGAATCAATCATACTAATTCTTTTCCAAGAAGGTGTTAAATCAATATCTTGTCCTTGATAAGTAATTTGGGTGGTTCCTTTTACTTTTTGAGCTACTCTACTCATTAATTCTTCTGTAATATCCATCATGTCATGATAATCTTGGTATGCAGCATATAACTCCATCATAGTAAATTCTGGATTATGTCTAATATCCATTCCTTCATTTCGAAATACTCTTCCCATTTCATAAACCTTATCAAATCCACCTACGATTAATCTTTTTAAGTTTAGCTCTAAAGCAATACGTAAATACATATCCAAATCCAAAGAATGATGATGGGTAATAAATGGTTTAGCAGTTGCTCCTCCTGAAATTGTATTTAATATAGGAGTCTCTACTTCATAATATCCTTTTTCATCTAATATATTACGAATTTCCTTTATCATCAAACTTCTAGTAAGAAATGAATTTTTTACTTCTGGATTAACAATTAAATCTGTATATCTTTGGCGATAACGTAAATCTGCATCTTTTAATCCATGAAACTTTTCTGGAAGTGGTCTTAACGATTTAGAAAGTAAAGTGACTTCTTTGGCATGAACGGAAATTTCTTCTGTTCTAGTTTTAAAAACAAATCCTTTTATTCCAATCATATCCCCTATATCATAAGTTTTAAATTCTTGATAACTTTCTTCTCCTAAGTCATTAATGCTAACATAACTTTGTATTTTCTCATCTGCGTCTTGAATAGTACAAAATGATGCTTTTCCCATAATTCTTTTTGCAATAATTCTGCCTGCTACTGAAACATTCTTTTCTGCAAACATTTCATAATTTGCTTTAATTTCTCCTGCTGTATGGTCTCTATCATATTTTGTTACTTCAAATGGGTCTTTTCCCTTTTTCTTTAATTCTTCTAATTTTTCTCTTCTTATTTTCATTAAATGATTCATATCTAGTTCTTGTTCTTGGTTCCTATTTTCATTTTCATCCATATTCTTACTCTCCTTTTTCTAAAATAGCTGTTAGTATTATACCGCACCAAGAAGAAAATGTAAACTAAAACAAAAGGAAAACTTTACTTTAGCCATAACAAACTAGCTATATTATCTTTTTTAATATAGCTAGTTTGTTCCTTTACTTATCCTACTTCATACTGCTTTTCTTAATTCTAATGCGTGTTTAATCGATATATCCGTTACTTTACCTGTCGTAATTCGAGCAATCTCCTGCAAAACTTCTTGTTCTTTTAGTTTTATTATCTTTGTGGTGGTGGTTTCCTCTTTCGTTTCTTTATAAATTTTATAATGGCTATCTGCTTTTGCTGCAATAACACCTAAATGGGTAACGGTAATTACTTGATGGAATTTTCCAATTTGTTTTAACTTTTCTGCTACATGACTAGCTGCTATTCCACTTATTCCTGTATCAATTTCATCAAATACTAAAACAGGTACTTTATCTACTTGTGCTAAAACAGTTTTAATGGCAAGCATAATTCTAGACATTTCTCCTCCAGAGGCTATTTTAACTAATTCTTTTTTCTCCTCTCCTACATTGGTTTGGATTAAAAATTCTACTATATCACTTCCATTTTTGTTATATTCTCCTGTTTGATGTTCTATTTTTATTTCTATTTTAGCCTGTTTCATTTCTAATTCTTCTAGTTGTTGTTGTATTTCGTTTTCCAATTTCTTAGCATAACTCCTACGAATTTGTTCCATTTTATCTGCTAACTGATTCATCTTTTTTTCTAGCACATTCATTCTTTCTTTCAGTTTTTGTCTATCTTCTTCTACATGTTCCATTTGCTGTATCTGTTGTTTGACTTGTTCTACATAATCTAACATCTCCTTTATGGTATTTCCATATTTACGTTTTAGAGAAAATAAAACATCTAATCTTTTCTCTGTTTCTTGTCTTTCTCTTTCATCAAAGTCTATCTCCTCTTTTCCCTCTTTTAACTCTCTTCCTATTTCTTGTAAATCATAATAAAGACTTTTTAAAGAGGTATAAGAAGAAGTATATTCTTCTCCAAAACTTTGCAATTTTTCTAAGTGCTTGATAGCAAGTCCAATCCCTTCTAATGCTTGGCAATTAATTTGGTTATCTGCTTGTTGTAGATTTACCACTATTTTTTCTGCATTTACGATTTTATTTTTCTTTACTTCTAGTTCTTCTTCTTCTCCTATTTTTAAATTAGCTCCTTCTATTTCATTTACTTGATATTGTAGTAAATCGAGCTTTCTTTGTCTTTCTTTTTCATCTCCATAATAATTGTTAAATTCTTGTTTTACTTTTTTATATTCTTCATAAATTTGTCTATATTGCTCTTTTAATAATTCCATTTCTTTTCCCGCAAAAGAGTCTAGATAGCCAATATGCGATTGTTTATGCAAAATCATTTGATTGTCTTGTTGCCCATGAATATTAACAATCGATTTCATAAACTCTTTTAATTCTCCTACCGTCACCATTCTTCCATTTATTTTACATAAATTTTTTCCGCTTCTTGTGATTTCGCGAGATACAATTACCATTCCTTCTATTTGTTTTTCATGACTAGGAAGATACAGTCCCATTTCTACAAAAGAATAATCTTGTCCCTTTCGAATCATCTCTTTAGAAAATCTACCTCCACAAATGACAGATAAAGAATCAATAATAAGCGTTTTTCCTGCTCCCGTTTCTCCTGTTAATACATTCAATCCTTTTTCCAAATCTATCGTTAAATCATCAATAATTCCTACATTTTTGATATGTAATGTTGTAATCATCTAAAAGCCCCCTTATTTTAAATTCTTGTGTGCTTGTTCTATTATCTGTTTTACCTCTTCTTGCATGCTATATTGGTCAATGATTTTGTCTTCATTTTTCTCAATATACAGTAAAAATTCAATGTTTCCAGCTGGTCCTTTTATAGGAGAATACTCTAAATTTAGTATCTTAAATCCTACTTGATTTACGGATTCTATTACATTTAATAATACCTGTTTATGAATTTTTTTATCTTTAACGACTCCTTTTTTATTTAAAGCACTTCTTCCAGCTTCAAATTGCGGTTTAATTAGAATCACTGCTTTTCCCTTTATTTTTAAGAATTCATAAATTTTAGGTAATACTTGTTCAATAGGAATAAAGGATACATCTGCTGTGATAAAATCCATTGGTTCAAACATATCTTTACTTACTTGTTTAATATTTATGCCTTCATAATTTATTACTTTGGGATTTTTTCTTAATGTTTCTTCTAATTGGTCATGTCCTACATCAACACAGTATACTTTTTTGGCTTGATGTTGTAGCATACAATCTGTAAAGCCTCCTGTAGAAGCTCCAATATCTAAACATGTTTTATTTCTTAATTCTATTTTAAAACTAGAAATCGCTTTTTCTAGTTTTAATCCACCTCTACTAACAAAAGGTAAATTTTCTCCTTTTATTTCTATTTTATCTTCTTCTAAAACAAGTTTTCCTGCCTTTTTTTCTTGCTTACCATTAAGATAAACTTGTCCTTCTTCAATCGCAAATTTAGCTTTTTGTCTAGTTTTAAAAAAGCCTTGTTTTACTAATATAACATCTAAACGTTCTTTGTTTTCCATACTTTCCTCTCTTTTAACTATACAAATATTTGTTTGGTAATATTATATCTTATTTTTTCTAATTGTCAAGGAATTTTAGCAAAAGAATTGACGAAAGTACTAATTGTATGGTATAAATAATACTGTTGTAATTGGCCCGTTGGTCAAGCGGTTAAGACGCAGCCCTCTCAAGGCTGAATCATGGGTTCGATTCCCGTACGGGTCACCACTAAAAGAATATCAAAAAGATATTCTTTTTTTCTTGCTTTTTTCTATGGTTTGTTTTATTATTTCCTTTGGGTGTTTAAATGATGAAAGTAAAAGAAATGAGGCTACTTACCATTCGTGTTATGCAAAACAACGAAATTCTTTATGAAGGAGCAGTAGAACATGCTCCAGAAGAGATAAAAGAATATGAAATCGAAGATAAACTTATTTTTGATTCTAATACCTTAGTATTATACATAAAGTAAAGAGCAAAGCAATACATACCGCCTTGCTCTTTGCTTTATAGAGACTCCTGTTCTATTATAATAAGAGTCTGCCATTCTTTATAGATAGTCTATCCTTATTCATACAAATAACTATAAATTTCTTCAAGAGTCATCCTATATCTGTTTTTCCTTTCGAGTTTTTTTGGTTTTTATCTTGAAAAGCAATAACTAGAAATCCATTTTTTTCCTTAAGCCAAATCGTTCTTTGGTCAAACTGAATAGTATTGCATCATCTAATCCTTCCTCTATAAATGCTTGAAGAAAATAGAGACGAGCATACTTATTCGAAAAATGAAGCAAAAAAGAGCCCCTACTATTATAACTATCATACCAATTGCAATCGTTCTTTTATTGTTAATAATGGTTACAGAAAACATAATGACATATAAGCACATATTGCAATAATAAGTCTATAAAAAATTATTTTTACAACACCGATGCTTATATCAAATCTTTCACGTTCTAAACTAATTTCTAATTTCATCAATTATAAAAAGACAGGGACAAGCATCTTTTCAGGTGCTGTCCCTTTGCCTCATTTACCCATGTTCCCGCTTTGCTTGACAAAGGTCCATCCACCTTTGCCGTTGGCGACTGCTAAGTATCCCTCTTTTTTAGGGGGCTTTTCAGGGATTTTCTTTTTGTCGTCCATGTTGTCTTCCTCCCTTTCTAGGTAAATTTGCTACCACAAGCATTTTTATTATACCTCACCTTTTTCTTCTTTTCAATTCTTTCTTTTTGGCATATTTTTCTAAAAAATGGATATATTAGAAACAAGCTTAAGAAAAAGGAGAGGATAATAATGAATTTACAACGTTTAAATGAATTGTTAAAAAACAAAGAAAAAATTGATGTGTTTTATGACGAAAGACCTGTTTGGGTACAAGATGTAAAAGAAGATATAGCAACCATTGGATTTATTGATTCTAATGAAGAGAAGGATGTCTATATAGAAGATTTATATGAAAGAGATTTATATAACTAAAAACGGAAGATTTTTTCTTCCGTTTTTTATACTTTCTATAAATAATTAAGTGGATTAACTCTAGAATCATCCCCGTATTTTTTGGCTAGCCCATTATAATTATAGGGTGATTTTCTTACTTCAAAATGCAAATGTGGTCCTCCTGAATTTCCGGTATTACCACTTTTCATAATTAACTGTCCCTTTTGTACAGTTTGTCCTTGTTTTACACAAATAGAACCTGGTGTACCATGTGCATAATAGGTTTGTAATCCATTTCCATGTCTTATTATCACATGTGTACCATAACTAGTATTTAAATTAGCAGTAACCATAACCACTCCTGTCGCAGCAGCATAAACTGGTGTTCCGCTACTTACCCCATAATCTATTGCCCCATGAAATTTTCCACTAGAATAATACGCTTGAGCAGTAATACCTCCTGTTTTAACTGGTCTTGTAAAATATCCTGAACCTGCTGGTGTATTATCTGATGGTAAATTTTTAATAGGGTCTTCATATTTTTTTTCTGCTTCTCGAATTGCATTTAAAATTTTTCGATTATCCTCTTGTAATTGTTGTATTTCTTTTTGTAGTTTCTTTTCTTCATCAGATAGTTTTTCTATTTCTTTATCTTTTTCTTGTTTTACTACTTTAAGTTCTTGTGTTTTTACTTCTTTTTGTTTTTTAGAGGACTCTACTTTTTGTTTACTCTGCTCTAATTCTCTTTTTGCTGCATCAATCTGATTTCTCTGGTTTTCTATTTTTTCTAATAACTCCGTATCATAACTTGCTAATTCTGAAACTAAAAAATAATTTGAAATGAAGTCTGTTAAATTAGAAGAACTTAGCAAAACATCTAAATAAGATGTTTCTCCATTTTCATATAATGTTATCAATCTTTCATCTAATAAATCGGATTGTTTGTTATATTCCTGTGTTGCTTTATCTAATTTTTCCTGTGTTTGCTTAATTGACTCATTTAACTCTTCAATTTCACTTGACAAATTATCAATTTCATCTTCATAAGAAGAAATCTTATTTGTCATCTGTTCTACGGCTTTTACCGCATCACTTTTATCATCTTTTACTTCTCCTAATTGATTTTCTGCATCTTTTAGTTTATTATTTACGTCATCTAAATCCTTTTGAGATACAGCATAAGATACATGCATAGTAAAACTAAAAATAGCAATTAAAATAATACAAATTATCTTTTGAATCTTTCTCTTTCTCATCTTTTTTCCTCCGTTATCGCCACTATACTACATCAAAAAAAAATTTTCAAGCCTTTTTTTAGAATGTAATATATTGGTAAACTCTACTAAAAAGAAGTTTTTTCTTTTCTTTGTTCTAAAAAGGACTATATCATATTCTTCTTTTTTTGACAATCTTTTTCACTTATTTTTCACAGTACTAAAAAAACCGCTTGCACAAGCGGTTTTTATTGGTCTATATTTTGCTCATTGGTGGTATTGGTGATAATATCAGAAGCATTTTCATTAGAAGTAATAAATGGCATTGGGTTTACCGGTGTTCCATTGAGTCTTACCTCAAAATGGGCATGTGGTCCTGTTGCATATCCAGTTTGTCCGACTTTTAAAATAATATCACCTTTTTTTACTGGCTGCCCTAATTTTGCAATAATTTCATTACCATGTGCATAAAGAGTAGAAATTCCTCCTCCATGGTCTATGATTACCATATTACCATAAGCAGAGTTGTATCCTGCTTTTACTACCATTCCATCTGCTGCTGCAATAAAGTTTGCTCCGATTGGAGCTCCTAAATCCACTCCTGTATGAAGTTTATAGATTCCTGTAATGGGATGGGTTCTCATTCCATAGCTAGAAGTAATTCTAGTATAACCTGGAACTGGCCATGCCATAATTCCCCCTATATAAACTGTACCCATAGAATTTACACTAAGTTGTAGTATTTCTGACTCAATTTGGGCAATTTGTGAGCGGTATAAATCGATTTGTTCTTGTACTTTTCTTTCTTCTTCTGTTAATTTATTCATGTAATCATTTTGCAAGGTTCTTGTATTCGTTAAAATAAGAGCTTTTCTTTCTCTACTTTGTTTAATTTCAAGATATTCTTTTCTTTGTTTTTCTAGCTTTTCCTTATTTACTTCAATGTTTTTTTTCTGCAGTTCGATTTCATTTAAAAAATCTATATCATATTTTGCAAGTTCTGATACTAAGTAATAATTCGATAAAAAATCAGTTATACTTTTAGAGGTTACTAAAACATCTAAATAGGTAGTTTCTCCATTTTCATAAATGGTTACCAAACGGTCATCTACTAGTTTTTTTTGCTCATCATAATTTTTTTGAGCAATGGCTAATTTTCCCTCTAATTCTGAAATAGAAACTTCTAAAGGCTGAATTTTTTCATCCATTTGTTCTACTTCTTTTTGATATTTATCAATATTTTGACTTAATTCTTGAATTTGTTGTAAAGTAACAGAAAGTTCTGATTTTACAATTTCTAATTGAGAAGAAGCAGCATTTTGTTGTTCTTGTATTTGATTATGCTGTGTATACAATTCATTTAAATCTTCTGCCCATGCTACTCTTCCCACACTTGCTATGATGAGAATCAGAAGAATACTTACTATAAACTTCTTCTTCATTTTTCTCTCCTATCTAAACTTTTAAATATTTTCTCATTGAAATGGCACTTCCCAAAATACCAATTCCTACTCCTAAAACAAGATATACAATAGCAATTAGACCAAACATATCAGAAAAAGTAAGTAAACTAATATTCATACTTGCCATAATTTCAGAAGACACAATCTCTGTTGCTACTGCATTATACACTATTCCTACAATTAAAATTGAAAGAGCTCCTGCTAAAATACCAATCACAATACCTTCTACAATAAACGGCCAACGAATAAAACTATTTGTTGCTCCTACATATTTCATAATCGTAATTTCTTTTCTTCTAGCATGAACAGTTAATTTAATCGTATTCGAGATAATGAAAACTGAAATAATGATAAGGAAGATTAAAATAACACCAGTTACAATACGTACACCATTTGCAATTTTTATTAAAGCAGTAATGGTTTCATCTTTACTTGTAATTCTTTTAATCACTTTATCATGCTCTTCTTTTCCTGTATCTATTTTTTCAATATTTGACTGGACTTCCCTGCTTCTAGTAAGGTCTGTTAAAGTAACAACATAAGAAGCTGGAAAAATATTATTTTCTTCATATCCAGCTAATAAATATTCTTTATCTTTAAACTGACTTTTCATCTGATTTAATGCCTCTGTTTTAGAAACGTATTGAACACGATGAACGCCATCTATTTGATTTAACTGTTGTTCTACTTCTTTTGTCTTTTCTTCTGAGATTTCTCGTAAGAAAACTTGAATTCCTTGTGCCCCTTCTAATTGTGCCATCATATTATTAATATTCCTACCAATCATAAAAAACACACCAAAGATAAGCATTGTAAAACACATAATAATTAAAGAAGCACTAGTTGATTTTTTATTTTTAAATACATTTTTAAATCCTTCTGCTATTAAATACCCTATTACATTAAATCTCACAGTCATAACCACCTTTTTTATCATCTCTTACGATTATACCATCACGAATATGGATAACCCTTTTTTTCATTTGGTCTACAATATCTTTTGCATGTGTTGCCACAACAACAGTAGTTCCTCTTAAATTAATATCATTCAGAAGATTCATAATATCCCAGGCAGTTTCTGGGTCTAAGTTTCCTGTTGGTTCATCTGCAATTAACATCGATGGATTATTAACTAATGCTCTTGCTAAAGAAACTCTTTGTTGTTCTCCTCCTGATAATTCATTTGGGTACATTTTTGCTTTTCCACTTAATCCTACTAAAGAAAGTACCATTGGAACTTGTCTTCTAATATGTCTTGGAGTTGCTTTTACAATATACATAGCAAATGCTACATTTTCATAAACAGTCTTATCCGGTAATAATCTAAAATCTTGGAACACTACTCCCATACTTCTTCTTAAAAAAGGTACACGATTTGGTTTTAAAAAAGTGGTATCTTTTCCATTAATAATAATATTACCTGAAGTAGGGTTTTCTTCTTTTAAGATTAATTTAATTAAAGTAGATTTTCCTGAACCTGATGTTCCAACTAAAAAGGCAAATTCTCCTTTTTCAATTACAAAATTAGCATTTTTTACTGCTTCTGTTCCTGTATCGTATGTTTTACTTACATTTCTAAATTCAATCATTTCGTTTGCTCCCTTATTCTCTTTTGATAATTGATTTTCTCCTTTTCATCATAACAAGAAACCTCTTTTTTTGCAATACTAAAAAAAGGAAAAAAAGCGACTTTTTTTGTTTTATTCCTCTTTTTGTCGCTTTTTTAAGATTTTGTTTTTTCAAAAATTCACATAAAATTCATAATTGTTTATTACATTTGTTTTACTTTTTCTATTATGGCTTGTGCATCAATCTTAAAATATTTCATTAAGGAAATCGCATCTCCTGATTTTCCAAATACATCTGGAATTCCCATTCGCATCACTCTTACAGGGTAATTACTTGTTATTACTTCGCAAACAGCAGAACCCAAACCTCCTATAACGTTATGGTCTTCTACTGTGATAATTTTTTTAGTCTCTTTTGCACATTTTAGAATCATTTGTTCATCAATAGGTTTAATCGTATGCATATCAATTACACGGACAAAAATCCCTTCTTCTTCTAATTTTTCTTTAGCCTTTCGTGCTTCTGCTACCGTAACTCCTGTAGCAATAATAGAGGCATCTGTTCCTTCCCCTATCTGCATCGCCTTTCCTATTTGAAACTTCGTTTTTTCTGGATAAATAATAGGAGTAGCAAGTCGACTTAATCGTAAATAAACAGGTCCTTTTATACGAGCTATTTCACCAATAGCCCATTTGGTTTGTACATCATCTGATGTACACATAACAGTTAAGTTTGGCATTGTCCTCATTAAACTTAAATCTTCAATCATTTGATGTGTTGCTCCATCTTCTCCTACTGTAATTCCAGCATGTGTTGCTACGATTTTCACATTTAAATTAGGATAACAAATACTACAACGAATTTGGTCATAAGCTCTCCCTGCCGCAAAAGCTGCAAACGTGCTAGCATAGGGAATTAGATTACAAGTACTCATACCTGCTGCAGTAGATATCATATCTTGTTCTGCAATGCCCATATCAAAGAAACGCTTTGGAAATTCGTTTGCAAATAGATTGGTTTTAGTAGCACTAGAAAGGTCTGCATCTAATACTACTACTTTCTCATTTTGTTTTCCCAACTCTACTAAAGCTTCTCCATAACTTTGTCTTGTTGCCTTTTTTTCCATCTTCTATCCCTCCTTTTCTAACTGTTTTCTTAATTCTTGTATTGCTATTTTGTACTGCTCATCATTAGGAGCTTTTCCATGCCATCCGACTTGATTTTCCATAAAAGAAATTCCTTTTCCTTTTATCGTATTAGCAATTAAAATAGTAGGCTTACCTTTCGTGTTTTTTGCTTTTTCTAACCCTTTTATAATTTCCGAAATAGAATGACCATTTATGACATACGTTTCCCATCCAAAACTTTTCCATTTTTCTTCTATTTGACCAAGCCCTTTTACTTCTTCAATCGTTCCATCAATTTGAAGATGATTATAGTCTAAAATGGCACATAGATTATCTAATTGGTATTTAGAAGAAGTCATTGCAGCTTCCCAAATCTGACCTTCTTCTATTTCTCCATCTCCTAAAATAGCATATACTCTATAGTCTTTTTTTTGCAGCTTTCCTGCTAAAGCCATCCCATTAGCAGCTGATAATCCTTGTCCTAACGAACCGGTTGTCATATCTACCCCAGGAACTTTATTTTTATCTGGGTGTCCTTGCAAACGGCTGTCTATAGTTCGAAAAGTAGCCAATTCCTCTGTTTTTAAAAAACCTTTTAAGCTAAGAGCAGAATAAAGTGCAGGTGAGCAATGTCCTTTGGATAAAATCAAACGGTCTCTTTCTTCTAAATTAGGATTTGTTTGGTCTACATTCATTTCATGAAAATACAAAACAGAAAGAATATCACAAACAGATAAAGAACCTCCCGGATGACCTGATTTTCCATGATAAACTGCTTCTAATACCCCTAGTCGTATTTGGGTTGCTATTCTTTCTAACCTTTTCTTTTTTTCTTCTTGCATATTACTGTTTACCCCTTTCTTTTTTATTTTGTCCCAAAAATTCTATCTCCTGCATCTCCTAGTCCTGGAACAATATATCCTATTTCATTTAATGTTTCATCAATAGCGGCACAATAAATCGGCACCTCTGGATAGTTTTCTTGTAATTTACTAATTCCTTCTGGTGCTGCAATAATACAAATAAATTTTATATCTATCGCACCATCTTGTTTCATCATCGAAATAGCATCCATAGCAGACCCTCCGGTTGCTAGCATTGGGTCTAATAAAATAATTTGCTTTTGTTTTATCTGTTTTGGCATTTTATAATAATAACGTACTGGCTCTAGTGTTTGTTCGTCACGATATAATCCAATATGCCCTATCTTTGCATTTGGTATAACATTTAATACTCCTTCAATCATTCCTGTTCCAGCACGTAAAATAGGAACAAAGATATAATCGTCTTCCTTTATTTTCTTTGTTTTCATCTTTCCTATAGGGGTTTCTATTTCGGTGTCATAAAGCTTTGCTTCTTTCATTGCTTCATAACATAAAAAGGTAGAAATCTCTTTTATTAATTCTCTAAATTCCTTTGTTCCGGTATGTTTATCTCTTAAAATGGATAGTTTACTCTCAATTAATGGATGATTTAATATAATTGGTTTCATTTTTCACTCCCTTTTTTCTTTTGCTATGATATTAACATTGTTTGCTTTTTATCGCAATAGAAAAAAAGAAAATAGAAATTATCCTATCGAAAAGGAGTTCTATTTTCTTCTTATTTTATAAATTGGTTCTATAATATTAGTTGGGGTGATA
>DBFJJM010000099.1:0-16073 GCA_048393175.1 Candidatus Merdicola sp. | reverse complement strand
TGAGAAAAAGAAGTTCCTCCTATGTATACTGCACAAGATGCAATAAACTCATTAGAAATATTCAAACCAGTAAAATATGACCAAATTATTGATATAGGTGAAACGATTCATATTCGTTTTAATGATGCAGGACATATGCTAGGTTCTAGTATAGTAGAAATTTGGGTAAAAGAAAATGGAAAAGAAGAAAAGATTGTCTTTACAGGAGATTTGGGAAATAACGATATTCCTCTTTTAGCAGAACCAACTATGATAGAAAAGGCAGATTATTTAGTAATGGAATCTACTTATGGAAATCGTTTACATATGAAAAATGAAAAAAAGGCAGAACTGTTTCTAGATATTGTTTCCGAAACGTTAGAAAAAAATGGAACTGTTGTCATTCCTTCTTTTGCAGTAGGAAGAACACAAGAAATTTTATTTGAATTATATAAATTAAAAGATAAAAAAGAAGATGAACAATTCCGTAAAAAATATGAAGAAATTATGAATACTTCTGTTTATGTAGATAGCCCTCTTGCCATTTCAGCAACAGAAATATTTGAAAAAAATATGGATTTATTTGATGAAGAAACACAAGAAATTATTCGAAAAGGAGAAAATCCTCTTGAATTTCATGGCTTAAAATTTACTCCAGAAGTAGAAGAATCGAAAGCTCTAAATGAAAGTAATGAGCCATGTATTATTATTTCTGCTAGTGGTATGTGTGATGTGGGAAGAATTAAACATCATTTAAAACACAATTTATGGAATCCCAATAGTACCATTTTATTTGTTGGCTACCAAGCACCAGGAACATTAGGTGCGAAAATTGTAGGAGGAGCCAAAAAGGTTAAAATTTTTGGAGAGGAAATTGCAGTCAATGCTAGAATAGAATATATAGAAGGCTATTCTGGTCATGCTGACCAAGAATGGTTATTAAATTTTGTTTATTCTTTTTTAGAAAAACCAAAACATATTTTTTTAGTACATGGAGAGCCTGAAGGACAAAAAGTATTACAGCAAAAGATAGAAGAAAATGCCCATGTACCAGTTACCATACCAGATTTTGGTGAGACATATACCTTAGAGGAAATGGTAAAACTAAGTGGTAAATTAGAAAGAAAAGAACAAAAAGAGGAAAGATTTATTCGTCTTCTTGTATTAGACCGTATGGACAAATTAAAAGATGAAATTGCAGATATGGAAGAAATCGTAAAAGGAGATTTAAAAAGTGACACCGTAAAAGAGGAAGAAATTCAAAAATTAGATGAGAAAATCAAAGAATTAGAATTGCAGATTGTAAGGATTATTGATAATGAATCTAAATAGAAAAGGGGAAAACGAATGAAAACAAAGTATTATAATGATGCGATTATTGGAAATAGAAGGTTAACAGCAAGCTATTCAAAGAAGGGAGAATTATTAAGGCTTTACTATCCCACAGTAGATTACAAAGAGTTTATTGAATATTTTGAAACAGGAGTCAAAGTAAATGACTCGAATATGATTTATTTGCACGATGATGTGAATAATGTGTACCATCAATATTATACAGAAGATACCAATATTTTAAATACAGAAATTAAAAATACCTATTTTAATTTAAAAATAGACCAGATTGATTTTATTCCCATTAAAAAAGATGTTTTAATGAAAAAATATACTTTTTGTAATGAGGGAAAGATTGATTTAGAAGTTCATTTTTTAATTCATTCGAAATTATTGTCTAATATTAATAATATGGTAGGAGCAAGGATTTGTGATAATTCTATGTTGCAATATAGTCATGATTATACTTTTTGTGTTTTTTCAAATCAAGAATTAGAAAGTTATCAATTAAATGATACGAAAAAAACGATTGGAAGCGGAAAAATTTCAGATAAAGATTATATCGGAATGGCTTCTGATTCTAGTATTTGTTATGATATTGGTTTATTAAAACCAGGAGAGAAAAAAGACCTTTCTTTATATATTATGATAAATCACAATGAAGAAAAAGAAAGAATCTATGACATAGTCAATCAAATTGATAAAATAAAGGCATGCAATATTTCGAAAGAATTAGCAGAAGTAAAAAAATATTGGAAAAAATATGTAGTAACACATCATGTTTTAGAATTACCAAAAGGAGAAGACAGCTATACCAGAAAAATAGAACAAATCTATAAAAGAAGTATTTTACTGTTTCCTCTTCTTACCAACGAAAAAACAGGAGGAGTAGTAGCCGCTTTAGAAGTAGATGAGAAAAAAGATAAATGTGGTAGATATAGTTATTGTTGGCCAAGAGACTCTGTTACTGTATCACAAGCACTAGATATGGTAGGAATGTATGAAGATGCAGACCATTTTTATAGAACGTTTTTGAAAAATACACAAAGTAAAAATGGAATGTGGGAACAAAGATTTTATACAGATGGAAGACTTGCTCCTTGTTGGGGGTATCAAATTGATGAGACAGCAAGTGTAGTCTTTGGTCTTTATCAACATTTTAAAATAAAAGAACTAAATCAAAAGAAACGAGACATGAGATTATTAAAAGACTGTTTGAAAATGTGTGAAAATGCAGTGGGATTTTTACAAAAATATGTAGACCATTTGTTAGACCGAAAAGAAGAAGAGGATTTAGTTAAAAAAGAATTAGAAGATAAATATAGTTATTTAGGAAGAAAGCAAATTTATAGACATGTTAGTTATGATTTATGGGAAATGCATGAAGGCGTACATCTATATTCTTTGGCTGCTATTTATGCTGCATTTCGTGCCATGATTCGTATTTATGAAGAAGTAAAAGAACTTTTTACGGATAATCGTTTACGATTAGATAAAATCATGGAAAATACGACAAAGTTAGAAGCCTATATGACATATCTAAAACAATATGTTTTAGAGCATATGTATGATGATAAAAAGAAGATTTTACATCGAAACACAGTAGATGACAAGATGGATATTAGCATGATGGGAGCCATTATACCATTTTTCTTATTTGAACCAAATGAGAAGAAAGTACAAAATACAGTAGAACAAATTAACTTAACTTTAAGAACATATACAGGAGGCTACTTAAGATTTGAAGGAGATTCTTACATGGGAGGAAGAAACCCATGGCCAATTGCTACACTATGGATGTATTTATATTATAAAATAGAGGGAAAACATAAAAAAGCAGAAGAATGCTTAAAGTTTGTAGTTAATACAGCAACACAGCATGGTTTTTTAGCGGAGCAAGTGGATAATGAAAAAATGGAATCGAACTGGGTAATTGGTCTTGCTTGGTCACATGCTATGTTTATTCTAGCTTTAGGATTTAAAAAGAGAAACTCAAAATAAATAAGACAGGGAGCATGTAGCTAAGCGTACATGCTCCCTGTTTGTGCGAAGAACGTTAAAAAGAGGAATCTTCGCTTTTGTCTTCCCAGTATTTCAGCTTTTTTTCTATCACCAGAATTGCAAAAGATACATCTAAAGTACCTTTGGCGGTCTCCTCCAATATGTTGGTAAGGTTCTTACGCTCTTTCATGAAAAAGTCAAAATCAAATTGAGGAAGAGAAGTGGCATAAGCTTGAAGTGATTGCTGGGAAGGCGATTTTAGAAGCCGAATGGCTTCTTTAAGGGATGCTTGCAGTTGTGAGAGTTCTTTGAAAAAGGTATCACATTGCCGTTGTAAATTTTTGTGTACTTCAATTAATTCTTGCGGCTTTAGGCTTTCAAGTTCCGTGTCACTCATTTTAAAAGAGTATATCATAGCAAAACTCCCTTTTGAGGATTATCATCCTCATTTTATTTTCTGCAAACTCTATTAGAGATATGCAATTTCATTATAACATATTTTAGTAATAAAAACAAACATCAAAGTCATGCAGCTCTAAAGGATGTTTTAATAGAATGTAAATTGATAAAAGGTAAAGTGTGAAAAATTCAAATTGACAAAAAAACAGACGTTTGATATAGTAGAGGCGAATAAAAAGAAAGTAGAGAAAAAGAGGAAAGATATGGCGAAAACAAAAACAGTATTTGTGTGTAATGAATGTGGATATGAGTCTGCTAAATGGTTAGGAAAATGTCCTTCTTGTGGTGGGTGGAATACTTTTTTTGAAGAAAAGATTACTGCTACGAATAAAGAGGGAGTAAAAGAAAGAAAAAGTGTCATACCAAAGCCATTAAATGAAGTAAAAGGGCAAGAAAATACCAGAATTTTGACGGGTTTTTCAGAATTAGACCGTGTACTAGGAGGAGGATTTGTAAAAGGTTCTCTTACTCTGCTAGGGGGAGAACCGGGTATTGGAAAGTCTACTCTTATTCTACAAATTTGTAATACCATTCAGACAAAAGAAAAAATTCTTTATGTTTCAGGAGAAGAGTCAGCAGAACAGATAAAAATTAGGGCAGACCGCCTTACTATTAAAAGAGATGAAATCCTATTTTTAGGAGAAACCGATATGGATTTAATTGAGCAAGCAGTAGACCAAGTTCAACCTGGTCTATTAATTATTGATTCGATTCAAACAATGTATTCTGATGAAATTGCGTCTGCACCAGGAAGTGTTAGTCAAGTAAGAGAAATCACAGCAAGAATTATGAAAAATTGTAAACAAAAAGAAATTACCACCATTATTATTGGACATGTTACCAAAGAAGGAAATATTGCCGGACCAAGAGTCCTAGAACATATGGTAGATACCGTACTTTATATAGAAGGAGAAAGATATTTTTCTTATCGTATTTTAAGAGGAGTGAAAAACCGATTTGGCTCTACAAATGAAATTGGGATGTTTGAAATGCAAAATGAAGGTTTAATGGAAATTACCAATCCTTCTTCTGTACTATTATCCGATAGAGAAGAACAATCTTCTGGTTCTACTATTGTGGGTAGTATGGAAGGAACCAGAACGTTATTAATAGAATTGCAAGCATTAGTAGCTCAAAGCGTATTTGGTCTTCCAAGAAGGACAGCAAATGGATTTGACTATAACAGATTAACGTTACTAATTGCTGTTTTAGAAAAAAAAGCAGGTCTTTTATTAGGAAATCAGGATGTCTATTTAAATGTAGTAGGAGGAATTAAAATAAATGAACCAGCACTAGATTTGGGAATTATGGTAGCGGTTGCTTCTAGCTATAAAAATGTAAGTATTCCTAAAGAAGTGGTGGTAATTGGAGAAGTTGGCTTAACAGGAGAAGTAAGGGCGGTTAATTTGATTGAAAAAAGAGTAAAAGAAGCAGAAAAATTAGGATTTAAAACCTGTATCATTCCAGAAAATAACAAAAGACTATTGAAAGAAAAATATAAATTAGATATAATAGGGGTGAAAAATGTCTTAGATGTATTACATTATTTAAAAATAAAGTAATGCTACTGATAGGAAGAGGGTGTAAATAACATGAGAGCAAGTAAACAGGAGGCTTTAACTGAAATACTAAAGAGAATTGCACCAGGAACACCAATTCGTGAAGGATTAGAAAATATACTAAAAGCAAAAACAGGAGCACTACTTGTCATGGGTGATTCCAAAGAAGTATTAGATATTGTAGATGGAGGGTTTTCCATTAATGAAGATTATACTTCTTCTCGTTTATATGAACTTGCCAAAATGGATGGAGCAATTGTACTTAGTACTGATTTAAAAAAGATTTTGTATGCGAATGCACAGCTGATTCCTTCTTCTACGATACAAACAAAAGAAACCGGAACAAGGCATCGTACGGCTGAGCGTACGGCAAAACAAACAGGAGCATTAGTAGTAAGTATCTCACAAAGAAGAAATATCATTACCATTTTTAAAGAAAATTTCCGTTATACTTTGCAAGAAACACCACAAGTATTAAATAAAGCAAATCAGGCTTTGCAGACATTAGAAAAGTATAAAAAGGTATTTGACAATAAAATAAGTGTTTTAAATGAGTATGAATTTAATGATATTGTTACCTTAGATAATGTTATAACTGCCATTCAAAGAGCGGAAATGGTAATGAAAATTGTAGATGAAGTACAAAGAGGAATATATGAATTAGGGGAAGAAGGAAGACTGGTTCGTATGCAATTAGAAGAATTAGTAGGTGGTTTAGAAAAAGAAGAAATGCTCATTATAAAAGATTATATTGCACCAGGTAAAAAAAGAACACCTGAAAAAGTGTTAGATGAAATTGTGAATCTAGACCGTGAAGACTTGGTTTCTCCACAAGTGATTGCTAAATTATTAGGTTATGAAAACTTCGATAATTATGACGAAGTAGGAGTCTATACAAAGGGATTTCGTCTATTAAATAAAATACCAAGAATGCCCAATAATATTGTGGATAATTTAGTGAAATCCTTTAAGTCATTCCAACATATTTTAGTAGCAGATATTCCAGATTTAGATGAAGTAGATGGAATTGGAGAAGTACGTGCTAGAAATATAAAGCAATCCTTAAAAAGAATGCAAGAACAATTTGTTTTTGATAATGTAATGTTATAATTTATTACAAAAGAGGAGGAAAATAGTGAAAGATACAAAAGGAATAACTATGATTGCTTTAGTAGTGATTATTACTGTTTTACTGTTATTAACAGGAACTGCTATTTATTCTGGTACACAAACATTACAAGATGCTAAAAGAACGGCTTTTGTAACAGAATTAAAAATGATAAAAGAAAAAGTAAATAGCTATAGCCAAGCACCACAAGGGGTAGGAAGTCCTTTGAGTGCAAGCCAAGTTGCTACAATGCAACCAATCTTAGCTTCTGAAAATATAGGAATTACCAGTTTTGATAATTTTTTGTATTTTAATCAAGCCAATTTAGAAAACTTAGGATTAGCAGGAGTAAAGCAAAAAGAAGTTTTAATTAATTTTACAACGAAAATGGTCATTAGTGTAGAGGGAATTAGCATTAAAGGAAAAAGTTACTATACGTTAGGACAATTAGGAGAAGACAACTATCAAGTAGACTATGATAAGGATAAATTAAAAACAGGAGTTAATTTTGATGTTGCTGTAACCAAAAACGGAACTAATTGGAAGATGGAGATTACAAAAATCTATTACCCTACTAATGTAAATAGAAGTACAATACGTTACCGATATAAAGGAGAAGAACTTTGGAGAACTCTTTATGAACCAGTCTTTATTACAAATCAAGATGGGTTTTATGAAATAGAAGTGACAGATAGTGCAGGAAATGTAAAAATAAAACAAGTACCAACTATTCCCAAGCCAGATGATTTAGATTATAAAGAAGGAGAAGAGGATACTGGAATAGTAGTAGAAGATAAAAAAGGAAATGAATTTGTATGGGTTCCAGTACCAAATGTTACTGCTGAAAATGAAATTGATTTAGCAAGTCAAATTGCATTAGAAAAGTATCCTATGGCGGTAAAAACAGAGGGAATAGATAGTAATGGTAGACAAAATTATAGAGGAGTATTATATAACTTTTCATTAGATACAACAGTCACTCCTAACAAAGTAAAAGTAACACCAATTGCTAATACTAGTGAAGGAAATAGAGAACCGGCTTATTTAAAAGATACTCTCTATTCTGATAATTCGTCTTATAATTTAGATAAGGATTCCAATAAAATTATTACAGAGACAGGAATACAAGAAAGTTTTAATCAGATGGTGGAAAAAATTAATAATAATACTGGATTTTATGTAGGAAGATATGAGACCAGTTATGATGACACAAATCATGTTATACAAGTAAAATCTGGTCAAACACCATTAACAGCAGAAAATAACAAAGATATTCCTATACTAGATACGACACAAGGACATAGATGGTATGGCCTTTATTTAAAAGCAAAAGGTTTACCAATAGACTTTTTAAAAAGTTATATGATATGGGGATGTCAATGGGACCAAATTATGATATGGATGAAACATATACCTAATACAGTTTCTACTGCAGCAGAATCAAGAGGTCCATTTTATATAGTAGATTGTACCAATATGGATAATATGGTGAATCATATTTCTGATTTAGGAACAGGTATATCTACATGGACAATGGAAGCTCATTTTTCTTATGAACGTGTTTTAAGAGGAATTAAAACAAGAAATAATCCAAGTGGAAGAAATGCGTACAATCCATCTGCCCCTGATGCTTCATATGGATTACGCATTGTTCTTTATTAATAAATAAAATTTAGGAGGAAGAAATGAAAAAATCACAAAAAATAATAATGATAATTGCCATTATTTTAGTCATTGTTTTAATCGGAATGCTTGTTTATGGTTATGTAAGAAAGGCTACTGAGAAGGTGCAAAATCCAGTTGCTACTATTGAAGTAGAAGGTTTTGGTACCATTTTAGTAGAACTATATCCAGATAAAGCACCAAATACTGTTTCTAATTTTATTGCACTTGCCAATAGAGGATATTACGATGGCACGGTTTTTCACAGAATCATTTCTGATTTTATGATTCAAGGTGGAGATAAAAAGGCAGATGGAACAGGTGCCCCTACTCTAGCAGAGGTAAAAGAGGGAGCAAGTTCAGATACTTATTCTATTTTCGGAGAATTTGTTGCTAATGGTTTTCAAGACAATGATATAAGGCATGAAAAGGGAGTTATTTCTATGGCAAGGTCTGATTATAGTCAATTAGGTCTATATGAAGAAGGATATAATTCTGCTGGTGCTCAGTTCTTTATTATGACAGAAGAAAATGCAGCTTTAAATGGAAAATATGCTGCATTTGGAAAAATGATAGAAGGATGGGATGTATTAGATAAAATAAAAAGTGTAGAGGTAACTACTACAGAAGAGAGTGACGAACAAAGTACACCAGTTAATCCTCCTAAAATGACAAGTGTTCGAGTAGAAACATATGGGATTAATTATGGAGAACCAGAAACACAAAAACCATTTGATTATCAAGAATGGCTAATGGAAAAATATGGACTAGACCCAAGTGTATTTAGTCAAACAGTAGAATAAGAAAAGTAAAAGAAGTAAGGAATTTTCATTTTTCCTTACTTCTTTTTATACGTTGTTATTGTTTTATTAAATCATTCATGGTGTAATAACCAGCAGGTTTATCTAGTAAAAAGCGAGCCGCTTTAATCGCTCCTTGTGCAAATACTGTTCTAGAATAGCAGCGGTGTGTAATTTCAAATGTTTCATTTTCTCCCAAAAACTGTACAGTATGTTCTCCTACAATGTTCCCACCGCGAATCGAACTAATTCCAATTTCTTTTTTGCTTCTTTTTTCCTGCTTTTGATGACGGTTATATTCATATGTCATTTCTCCACCTAAAGCACAATTTATACTATCTGCAAGTAAGATGGCTGTTCCACTTGGACTATCTACTTTTCGATTATGATGTGTTTCAATAATTTCAATATCCGAATCATTTAATTCTTTTGCAAGTTTTGAGACTAATTTAGAAAATAAATTAATCTCATAAGACATATTAGAAGATTGGAAAATAGGAATTTCTCTTGCGATTTGATAAATGCTATCCAATTGTTCTTTGGTAAATCCAGTTGTTGCAATCACCACTGGAATATGCTCCTTGTTTGCATAAGATAACATTTGTAAAGTAGCAGATGGAATCGAAAAATCAATGATAATATCTGGCTTTTCTTCTATTTTTTCAGAAGAAGTATAGACGGGGTAAGTATAAAGACCAGTATTTTCTCTATCTAATCCACCAATTAACAATAAGTCTTCTAGTTTATCCATTGCATTTGCTACTTGTTGTCCCATTTTTCCGATTAATACCACAAATTAATACTTTTTTCATTTTTCTTTTCACTCCTTTAGAAATGAATCATTAGCATACATAATAGGACATAACTAAAGCGGTATAATTCTTTTAAATGATATTTTTCATTTAGGTAATCAGTTGCTTCTTTTGTGGCACAATATTTATCCACCAAAGTAATAATATAGCTCTCACGATAACGTGGAAGAGCAAAGGTAACAGGCCACATATGTTTGGCAATAATATCTTTTTCTTTTTTGGTTAAACAAAATTGAGAACAAGCATTTTGCAAAGCAATTTTGGGATGTTCAAAAGCATGTAATCCCTTTAGCTCAAGTTCTCTATGCTCTTTTTTCCAGTTATATAAAAATAAATCATGTAACATGCCACCTCGTGCAGCAGCTTTATAGTCTAATCCTAATTTTTTACATAATACATAGCTATAGTAAGCAACATTTTGGCAATGGTCATAACGGGAAGTGGTGCAATGTTGTTTATAAAGATGGAGCTGTTGTACCATGCTATTTTGTTCTATATCTTGAATCATTTGCTTAAATTCTTTCCAATTTGCTTCTTTTTGTAATTGTTTTTCTTGTGCTTTTTTCATAAATGAAATCAACCTCACCTTATAGTTTCTTCTTCTATTATATCATATTAGAACCTAAAAGGTGAAATGTTAATAATATATTAAGACATGGAAAAAGATAGTCATTTTTACAGTAATCCAAAGTCTTTCATTGCTTTTTGCAAACGTTCTTTTCCAGTAGAAGATAAACAAACTAAAGGAAGTCTTGGTGTTCCATAATCATATCCTAAAAGATTAAGAGCTTCTTTTACGGGAATAGGATTTACTTCACAAAATAGACTATGGATTAATTCTAATGAATCTAATTGCATTTTGGTTGCTTTTTCTAACTCTTTTTGGAAAAAGGCTTCTACCATATCATGAGTATACAGAGGAGCAATATTAGATAGAACAGAAATGACGCCTAGTCCTCCTAATGATAAAATCGGAAGAATTTGGTCATCATTACCAGAATAAATTGCTAAATTATCTTTACAAAGAGCAGCAATGTCAGCTACTTGTGAAAGATTTCCGCTTGCTTCTTTTACAGCAACAATATTTTCTATTTTCGAAAGTTCATAACAAGTTTGTGGCAAGATATTAAGACCAGTTCTACTAGGTACATTATACAAAATAATGGGCAAAGAAACACTTTGGCTAATTGCTTTATAATGTGCGATTAATCCTGCTTGTGTTGTTTTATTGTAATAAGGTGTCACTAACAAAAGACCATCTGCACCAGCTTTTTGGGCAAACTGAGATAATTTTATGGCATTTTGTGTGTTATTTCCTCCTGTACCTGCAATGACAGGAATTCGGTGGTCTACTACTTGAATGGCGAATTCAATTGTTTTTTGTTTTTCTTCTTCTGTCATAGTAGAAGACTCTCCTGTTGTACCACAAACAATAATACTGTCTGTTTTTTGTGCAATCTGAAATTCAATTAGTTTTTCAAATTGTTCGAAGTTAATACCATCTTTGGAAAATGGGGTGGCGATGGCAGTACCAGACCCTTTAAAAAGTACTTTTTTCATTATTTTTCTCTCCTTTATCAGAGATTTTTATAGAATATATAATTATATATTTCTACTGCTTGTATTATATGATAACTTTTCAAAAAAAGAAAGAAAAAAAGCAACATATTATTGCTACTTAGTATCATACAATTAGATGAGGTGACAAACTATCAATTATGAAGAAGCGATAGAAAAAATTAAATCAAATGGGTAAACTTGCTTATCTTCCCTTATTTGAAGTAGAACCAGATATTGCTTATGCGAATAGAGTAAGTAATGATTTTACAGGAGTAACAACAGAGGATTTCGTAAAAGTAATGAAATACAATATAAATTAGGAACAGGAGGTAAAAGATATGAATAATCAAAGTATCAAAGAACTTTTTAAGCGTATTATTTTAGATAAGAAAACACATATTAGGATGTATAGTATGGTGGCTAGTCATTATGAAGATTTGTAAGCAAAATGATTTGTTTAAAATTCCATTGTAAAAAAAGAAAGAAAATGATATAATTATGTCGAAATGAGGGGAAGTAAACAATGGAAAACCAAAAAATAAAACCGTGTGAAGAAATCGATTTTTGGGATACCGATTATGAAGAGTTGCAAGATGATGAACACGTATTACATATGTGGACACCTCTTTATTTTGAAACTACTGAGGACTACCAATTTGTGCCAAAATCTAACCTTTTTAAAATGGTTTCGTTTGGTATTTCTCTTGTTATTTATCCGATTTTATCTGTCTTTCATAAATTAATGTATGGTGTTAAAATAGAAGGAAAAGAAAATTTAAAAAGCGTAAAAGGTGCTAAAATTACCGTATCGAATCATATTCATCCAATGGATTGTACAATCAATGCTATGGCTAATTTCCCAAATAAAATGTATTTTCCTACTTTAGAGGAGAATTTTCAAATTCCAATTATTCGTGATGTCATTAAGCTTTTAAACGCTATTCCGATTCCTAACAACATAAAAGCAAAAAAACAATTTATTAAAGCAGTAGAAGAGCTACTACAAAAGGGAGAAACGATACATATTTATCCAGAAGCAGCAATGAGACCATATTGTAAAAGATTACGAAACTTTAAAAAAGGTGCTTTTGAATTTGCAGTAGAGCAAAATGTACCGATTATTCCTTTTGTCTATACTTTTGATAAGCCGGCTAAAATCTATCGTTACTTTAAAAAGAAACCACTTATTCATCTTACGATATTAGAGCCAGTTTATCCTACTAAAGAAAAAACAAAGGGAGAGTCTGTTTTAAAAATGAGACAACAAGTCTATGAAAAAATGAAGGAAAAAATACAAAATGTAAAGGATTAGAAAACAATATGACGCCATCTTTAGAAGAATATTTAAAAACCATCTATATTTTAATACAAACCAAAAAAGAAGCGAGAGTAACTGATATTGCTAATTATTTAGGGTATGCTAAAGCAAGTGTAAATCGAGCTTTAAATACGCTAAAAAAAGCAGAATTAATTCAATATGAGGCATACCGAGAAATTACTTTAACACAAAAAGGAGAAAAAGAAGCACAAAAAATTATAACAAGGCATAATGTTTTAAAAGCTTTTTTGACAGATGTATTAGAAGTAGCCCCCGAACGAGCGGAAAAAGAAGCAAAAGCAATGAAATCTTCTGTATCAGAAGAAACCATTTATCGATTCCAAAAATACATTAAAAGCATTATTCCAGTAAATGAGCTAGAATGTCAGTATAACCCAGAATGTGAAAGATGCAAAACCTGTATTAGACAGAAAACGAAGAAAAAATATGATGGTAAATTATCTTAAATGAACGAGTCGAAAAAGGGACCTTTTAACCAAAGGTTCTTTTTTGACTCATTATGAAGAGAAGAATAACTATCAATTGTCAATAATTTTTTATGATTACTGTTTACATAAGAAAACCTTCTGTATTAAATGAGATGATACAATATTTTATATAGAATCAAAAATTTTATACAAAAAGATTAAGGAAGAGGAATAATTTAAATAAAACGGTTGCAATACAAAATGGCTTATGTTAAAATGTTAGCATAAGCTAATTTTTGAAAAGGAGAAAAAGATGTTAGAACTAAAAGATATTTGCTTTGAACGTGATGGAAAAAAAATATTAGACCAAATTAGTTTAAAGATAGAAAATGAAAAGTTTGTGGTGATTACTGGACCGAATGGTTCTGGAAAATCGACACTCGCTAAAATTATAATGGGAATTAATCAGCCAGATTCTGGTAAAATTATATTAGATGGAAAAGATATTACAAAATTATCGATTACACAAAGAGCAAAAAAAGGTATAGGATTTGCTTTTCAGCAACCAGTTACGTTTAAAGGATTAACAGTAAGAGATTTAATTGAATTATCGGCACAAGGAAAATTAAAAATGAATGAAGTGTGTGAGTATTTATCTGATGTAGGGTTATGTGCAAAAGAGTATGTTAATCGTCAATTAAATAATAAATTATCTGGAGGAGAGTTAAAAAGAATTGAAATTGCTATGTTAGAGGCAAAAAAATCAAAATTCACTATTTTTGATGAACCAGAAGCGGGAATTGACTTGTGGAGCTTTAATAGTTTAATTTCTGTTTTTGAAAAATTACATAAAAGAACAAATGGCTCTATTTTAGTTATTTCACATCAAGAGAAAATTTTAGAAATTGCAGACCAAATTATTTTATTAGTAGATGGAAAAATTGTAGAAACAGGGGCAAGAGATAAGATGCTTTCTTCTCTACTTGAGCTACCAAAAAATTGCAAGTTAAAACAAAAGGAGGTAGTAGCAGATGAATAATTTAGAAAAAGACTTATTAAAAGAAATTGCAGATATTGAAAAAACACCAATGGGAGCCTACAATATTCGCCAAAATGGAGAAGGGATTGCCAGAAACACAACGGAAAACATTAATATTATTACCAAAACAGATAAACCAGGAATTGATATTGTCATTCGTGAAAACACTAAGGAAGAAAGTGTTCATATTCCTGTTATTCTGACACAAGGAGGACTAACCGATATAGTATATAATGATTTCTATATTGGAAAAAATGCAGATGTTTTAATTGTAGCAGGATGTGGTATCCATAACAGTACTTGTCAAACTTCGCAACATGATGGAATTCATACTTTTTATCTAGAAGAAGGAGCAAAAGTAAGATATATTGAAAAACATTATGGTGAAGGACAAGGAACAGGAAAGAAGATTTTAAATCCTCAAACAATTGTAAATTTAGCAGCAGGAGCTAGTATGGAAATGGAAATGATTCAAATTAAAGGAGTCGATTCTACCATTCGAAATACAGAAGCTTATTTAAAAGAAAAGGCCAGTTTAGTGATTACAGAAAGAATTATGACACATGGAAACCAGCTGGCAAGAACGATTTTTAATGTTCAATTAAATGGAAAAAAGGCAAGTGTTCATGTTGCTTCTCGCTCGATTGCCAAAGACCAATCACAGCAAGAATTTATCTCTAACGTAGAAGGAAATAGTGAGTGTTTTGGGCATGTGGAATGTGATGCGATTATTATGGAACAGGCAAAAGTAATTTCTACTCCTAAAATTATTGCCAATGATGTGAATGCCAGTTTAATTCATGAAGCAGCTATCGGAAAAATAGCAGGAGAGCAGATTATTAAATTAATGACATTAGGACTAACAGAAAATGAGGCGGAAGAGCAAATCATACAAGGCTTTTTAAAATAAAGAAAAATAACGGGCTTAATGCTCGTTATTTTTTAATACATATTCTAAAATTTGAATGGCATTAGTAGCAGCACCTTTTCGAATATTATCTGCTACTACCCATAAATTTAGTCCAAAAGGAACACTTTCATCTCGCCTAATTCTTCCTACAAAAACTTCATCATGACCAGTAGCATTGGTAGCCAATGGATAGGTAAAAGGCTGCTTTGAGTCAATTACAATTATACCAGGAAAGTGGCTTAACTTTTGTTTTACTTCTTCTAAATCAAAATCGTTTTGTAATTCAATATTAATCGATTCACTATGAGAATTTAAAACAGGAACACGAACTGTTGTTGCTGTTATTTTTAAGTCAGGTCTTTTTAATATTTTTTGGGTTTCTTGAATCATTTTTTCTTCTTCTTTGGTATAACCATTATCGAGTAATACATCAATATGTGGAAGACAATTATTTAAAATAGGGTAAGGAAATTTCTGAAGAATATAATTTGGATCGTTTCCTTTTTCTAAATCCATTACGCCTTTTTGCCCTGCACCAGATACAGCTTGATAAGTAGAATATACAATTCTTTTAATATGATAAGCATCTTCTAAGGGTTTCAAAGGAACAACTGCTTGAATAGTAGAACAATTTGGATTGGCAATGATTCCATGATGAGATAGCACATCTTCTGGATTCACTTCAGGGACAACTAAAGGAATGTCTTTTTCCATTCGAAAAGCACTACTATTATCAATTACGGTGCAACCTTTCGAAGCAGCTATGGGAGCATATTTTTTAGAAGTTTCTCCTCCTGCTGAGAAAATAGCATAATCAAAGGGTTGGTCAAAAGAATGCTCGGTAAGTTCTTGTACAAGGTATTCTTTTCCCATAAAAGAAACTTTGGAACCGGCTGATTTGCAAGAAGCAAAAAGAACATATTCTTCAATCGGAAGATTTTTTTCTTCTAGTACTTTTAAAGCGGTTCTACCAACTAAACCAGTAGCACCAACAATGGCCAAACGATATTTTTTCATAGAGAAACACCTCATTTAATTAATATGAAATAATAATATAATTCTATATTTGATATTTCTTCCTCCATTATATGCTAAAAATCAAAAAA
>DBFJJM010000098.1:0-1970 GCA_048393175.1 Candidatus Merdicola sp. | reverse complement strand
AAACTCTAATTTCTCTCTTGAAATTTTACCTATACATACCTAACAGTTTATTGCTCTGTTGGTTGGTTTTTTATTAGATTATTTGTTGTCATTTTACTATGTGGATGAGAAAATGTCAATTACTATAAGTCTTCTTTTAAAAATGAAAATTGCATATTGTAATTATTATTGTTTTTAATCCATTCTTTATCATGTTCATCAAATTGATTAACTATATATTTATCAAATACAGGTGCTACCCAATATTGACAATCTTTTGGAGGTTGTGCTCCGCAATCTAAATAATCAATATAATCACTAGATGCAACACAAGTTCCATCTAACAAGAAACTTATTTTAAAATAGAACTTAAATACAAATAATATTTTATTTAAATATTCTATTAAAAATTTTTCATATGAAATACCTCTTATATTAATGTATTTCAAACCATTTTTATGAATATAATTATGTAAGTTATTTTTAATATCTTCTATATAGTTAAATTCATTAGAAAGATTTATATTGCCATATCTTTTTTCAATTTCTAACTCTAAATTCTTCTTATAAGATTTACTAAATTTATAACTTTTCATATTCTCTTCTCCAGAAAGCTTTCTTATAAAACTCTTGTGCATTTCATCATCTTCACTTTTAATCATATTTTCAATAAACATTAAAAGTTTCTCTTCATTATCAATTGTAATATCATTAAACTCATTTTTATTAAACCATTGATTATTATTTAATTTTAACCAACTTAATACTTCAATATTTTCTATGATATCTCTTAATGCAAAAATAATTAATAGTTCACTTCCCACTATATCAATATCATCTGTATCATATGCATTAATATTTTTTTCTAAATTCTTTGTACATGTAAAAACTATACTATGTATCAAATTTTTATTTCTTTCTGAAAATTCTGATATAAAGTTCGTAAACATTGTTTCAACACTATCAACTTTTCCAAAATTCAAAAAACTTAAACTTTCTGCAACAGTCTCTATTTGTTTCATATCATCTAATAAATTTAGTAATTCTTTAGATTTTTCGTCCATTATTATTATCTCCTATAAATTAATACTTACTTAAATATATCACAGAATACTATAACTTTTCAATTTTAATAGTTCTAAAAAACTAAATGTAATACAATAACTATTTTATTACATTCGTGAAGTTCACATATATATTGATAAATCAATACTTTTAAAATATATTACTATTGTATACAAATTTAAATGTAATATATCATATTGACATGTATTATTCAATGTAATATAATGTTTCAAAAGGAGGCAGATATGAATACTGTTCAGCCAATAAGAGATAAAGATAAATTAGAAGAATTAAAAAATGAATTAAAGAAAAATGGAACAAGAGATTTTATGCTTTTCTATACAGGAATAAATTCTGGAATGAGAATATCAGACATTGTTATATTAAAAAAAGATGATGTTAGAAATTCTGATGGTAGTATTAAACAACATATAACTGTAATAGAGAAAAAGACTGGAAAACAAAAGAGATTTCCACTATGTAATGGGTTATTAGCAGAAATGGAGAAATACACTAAAAATATGCAATTTGGAGAATATCTTTTTAAAAGTAGAAAAGGTGATAATAATCCCATCACTACAGTACAAGCATACAGAATAATAAATGAAGCGTCAAAAAGAGTTGGATTAGAAGAAATAGGAACACACACAATGAGAAAAACATTTGGCTATTTTCATTATCAGCAATATAAGGATGTTGCTATACTACAAGAAATATTTAATCATTCAGCTCCTTCAGTAACATTAAAATATATTGGTATAAATCAAGATATAATAGATAATTCATATAGAAATTTTACTTTATAAATTTATTTTAATTATAAAAAAGGGGAATAATAGTATATGGATATTAAAGGAATAATAGAGTTATTAAAGCAAGAAAAATATAATGAAGCAAAAAAAAATATACAAAAAAATATGAAAGAT
>DBFJJM010000097.1:0-4082 GCA_048393175.1 Candidatus Merdicola sp. | reverse complement strand
TTCTTTCTCTTTTGTTTCCTCTTTCATTTTGTCATTATATTCATAAAATGAAAAACATTCAATAGTAAAGACAAAATTTATTGTTCCTTCTTTTCTTCATTTTTTTATCTTTTTCCTTGAAAAGTCTTGTTTTTTTAGTCTTTTTATAGGATAATAGAAAAGAGAGAATTACTTAAAAGATACCTTATTCGAGCAAAATGAAAGTGGTGAAATGATTGAAATTAATTGATAAATTTCTGAAATTTTTAAAAACAGATAGAAACACCTTTTTAACATATATATTAACTTTATTATCGATATATGTTTTCCTTGACCGAATCGTTGAACTTCTTATTCTAATTTTTACAGGAATTTCGGTTTCCTATTGGGGACCACTACAGTATACTTTAGCAATTGCTTGTCCTGTGTTTGCTTTTTTCTTGTCTGGTGCGTCTTCTTTTGCTAAGTCAGATGATTCGAAATATGCTTTTGTTTATTTATATATGATTACCTTATATGTAATTGGTATATCAATGGCAGTTCAGTGGATAAATGAAGGGCTATGGCTTCTTTTCTTATCTGTACCAAATTATGCTGAAATTGTAACTACCTCTTCTGATTTAATTAGACCTGCTTTTAGTGCAATTGCTGTTTATTTACCTTTAGTTACTTTTTTCGGTTTATTTAAATTTTTATACACTGGTGTTTTCGATAATAAAGATTTAATGGATTCAATTATAGATTACAAAGGGTTAGATTTATCCCCTGCACCAGAAGGAACAGGTCCTTATACTTGTGAAGTAACCATTTGTAAAGATAAACATTCTGGAAAACCAGTAGTCGTCCCTGAGAAGAAACGTTATGAATCAATGCTAGTAATTGGTCCTTCCGGCTCTGGAAAAACTACTATGGTATTTGAACCAATGATAGCAAGAGATTTAGAGAAGAAATATTTCTTTTTAGAAGCTTCAAAAGAATTAGGATATACTGCTTTAAAAACAGGAATTGCTATTTTAAATGCACCCTATAACAATGATTATCTAAATGAAAACTTCCGATTAGAGATGTTATCTCCTTCAGAAGGAAAAGAAAAACTATATCAAACTTATTTGAAAAAAATGATACTAGACTCCTCTGGAAGTAACGTTACTTATCGTAACATCGGTATTACTGCTATGTCTCCTGATTATGAATCCACTTCTCATATGATAGAAGTAGCCAAGAGCTTTCACATACCTTATCATTTAATCGACCCTGACAATCCAGATTCGATTGGAATGAATCCATTTATTTTAGATGACCCCACGAAAACAGCAATTGCTATTTCTTCTGTCTTAAAAGGAATGTATGATACTACACGTGACGCTCCAGAAGATAGTTTTCGTGAAAATGTAACCAGACAAGCCATTGAAAATTTAACGATTTTATTAAAAGAAATGTATCCAAGACTAAATGATGAAGATTTACCAACTCTAGAAGACTTATTAAATCTATTAACTGACTTTGATTTAGTAGAAGAAATGTGCAAAAAAATGGAATATGATGAAGAACTCTCTTCTGAATACCGAGTATTACTTTCTTATTTTAAGAAAAACTTTTATCAAACAGGAAGTGGAAGAACAGAAACAGAAAAATATGTTTATGCAGCTTCTTCTCAGTTAGATAATTTACTTCGTATTCAAGGTGTAAAAAATATTTTATGTAATCGCCATAATAATATTAATTTTGATGAAGCATTAGCAAACGGAGAAGTTACTTTCGTTTGCACACGTAGAGGAGATTTAGGAGCTACTGTTCATAAAGCATTCGGATTATTCTTTATTTTATCAATGCAATATGCTGTTTTAAGAAGAGCTGGAAACGAAAAAACGAGAGTACCACACTTTTTCTATATGGATGAATTTCCTGACTTCATTTGTGATAACACAACCTCTATCTTCACTTTATATCGTAAATATCGTGTAGGAACCGTTATTTCTGCTCAAAACTTAGACCAATTAGGAAATCAATATACTTCCAAACATCGTCAAACCATTTTATCCAATTGTATTACTCAAATGCTGTTTGGAAACGCTACACCAGAAGATACAGAATGGTGGACAAGACACTTTGGAGACAAGAGAAAATGGAAATTTAACAACACTTATGACACAGAAAAAGGAAAATATGACCCTAAATACACTAACATAAAATATGACTGGTCTCAAAACTTTAGTTCAGATAAACTGCGTTCTCTTACTTTTAAAAACTGTGCTTATAAAACAGAAGATATTAAGAATAGTAAAGTAATTGGAGAAGGAAAAGTGGATTTCTTGGAATCCAAATATAAACAAGAACACCGAAACAAAATGTATAACTTTTCTCGTTTTACAAGTGGTATTGCAGAAGAAGAACCACAAAAAAATAAAAAGAAAAAATTCAATTATACCAATGTTGATTTTTCGGATAAAGAAAGAGAAAATGAAATTGACCCTGTCAAAACAGATAATAGTGATTCTAGCTACTTTTTTGATAACGAAGATGCTATTATCTTTGATTTAAAAAAGGGAAACCCAAATAGTGGAACCAAAAAATAAAAAATAGAAATCGGCAACTTATATGATATAAGTTGCCGATTTCTATTTTCCTAAAATTTTAAGATTTAAATTGTAAGCTTTATATTTGTTATTTTCATCTAGTTTAAATTCTAATAAAGACTCATTTAATTCTTCTTCATTTTGCCTTAAATCTGTAGTAAAGTAATATTTTATTTTATCCATTATAATTTGCTTTGTTATAATTACCTTAAATACTTCAGCTGTATGTTTTTCATCTTCACATAAAAAGATAAGCTGTGGAAGGGTCGCAAAACCTGCATCTCCTGGAACAAAATTTTCATAGAAATCTTTATATAATTCCATTTTTTCTACTAATTTTTTCTCCCAATCTTCTTCCCTACGAATTGCTTCATAGATAAAATCAATTGATTTTCCATTCTTTGTTAAGGTAATTTGGCCTGCAGATGGTTTAAATATTTTTCCCAATGTTTTAGCCTTTAATGCTGGCTTTATTACATAATTCTCTAATGCTCCTACTTTTCTGATATATGCTAACAACAATTGGTTTCCGGCTAACCTTTTCTTAATCATTCCTACTGGTTTTGTATTATCCGTTGGTTGCCATTTACATTCTATTGCTCTAGAATCTAGTAAATATTTTCCCATTTTTTCTAAACAATAAATACGATAAATTCCTTTTCCTTCTTCTGAATTAAAGTAATATCTTGTTAAAATTTTAGATTTAACAAGTTGCTCTAACTTAGCATTTAATTTATCTTGTGTTTTTATATCAATTTGTTTTAATTCTAACATTTGAAAAATTTGGCGTGACGTCATAAATTCAAATTGATTGACCATTTCTAATATTTTAAAATGTAATTCTGTTAAATGACCAATATTAATTTTGTGTACAATTTGGTTCATGGACACATATCCATCTTTTCCATCGAAGACCTTTAATTCTCCTTTGCGAATGGCAAACGGAGATACTTCTGCTTTAATTTGACTATCTTCTATCATTGCTTATCCTCCTTTGATTCTACAAACTGAAATAATTCATTAGGAGTACACTCTAAAATTTCACAAAATTTTTCAATATTTTCATATTTAATCGACTTCGTTTTGTTCATCACAATATTGTTAAAGTTAGTATAACTAAAATCTAGCTGATTAAATAACCAATATTTAGTTTTTCCTTTTTTCTTTAAAAGTTCCAACACATTTAGCTTTATCATACTTCCTCCTAATTTCTTAATATCTTTATTTTACGCAATCTATCTTTATTTCGTAACTCACTTATACGTTATATGATGTTTAAATCAGTATTTTTTATACTCTTTTTCGACAAAAAAAGAATCAAAAAAATTAACTGTTTATTAATCTTTTTGATTCCTTTTCAAACACTTATTAAATTTTTCTTTTTGGTTATAAAATAATTAGCTTAATTTTCTTTTTTTCTGGAATAATTTTTTTGATATACACTTGTACCCTTTCTCCATATTGCATATTTTCTTTATATTCCGCAAGTCCCACTAAATTAGGAGTAAGTTCTACAAAAATTCCATT
>DBFJJM010000096.1:0-9559 GCA_048393175.1 Candidatus Merdicola sp. | reverse complement strand
TTTCTTTTTCCTTTATTTGTATTTTTTTATTATATATGTTACAATCCCTAAAGTCAATAAAGGAAAAAATGATGGAGATGATAAAATGGGTTATTTAGAACATACCTTTCCTATTGGATTTCGTGATACAGGAAAAACTAACAGATTAACAAATAAAGGATTTTTAAGTTTTTTAGAAGCAATTCGGAGGACTACATTCTGATATAGCTGGATATGGCATTATTGATATTCCCAAAACTCATTTAAGTTGGGTTTTATTAGCTTGGAAATTAGAAGTTAAATCCCGTCCTTTTTATAGCCAAAATGTGCGTGTTAAAACTTGGACAAGACATACGGAAAAATTTCATACTTATCGTGATTTTGAAGTATATGATGAAGAAAATAACTTAGTAGCAATTGCTTCTTCTAAATGGGTATTAGTTAATTTAGATACTGGAAGAATCACAAGATTAGAGGAAACAATTATGAATCGCTATCAGCCAGAAGAAAAAAGTGTGTTTGGAGAAAATCAAACAGAAATAGAAAAATTAAAAGAGCCAGACCATTCTACTTCTGCTTACCTTTACCGTGTGCAAAGGTCTAATATCGATATTAATAACCATATGCATAATTTATATTATCTAGATTTAGCTTATGAAACCCTACCAGAAGAAGTCTACCTTCAAAGTGATTTTCACCATGTAGAAATTATGTATAAACATGAAATTAAATTAGCCGATACCGTAAAATGTCTTTATGCAAAAGTAGAAGATGCTCATTATGTAACAATAAAAAGCGAAGATGAAAAATGCTTGCATGCTATTATTAAGTTATCGTAGGACGTCAATTAAAAACGCAGTAATCAGGCTAAATAAAGATGTCTCTTTTCATAAAACTCTATTAAATTCTTGATAAAATGGATAACCAAGTTTACTCTTCGTCTTATCTACCATGTGTAGAAGGAGAAATGAGGATGTCACTTTTTTTGTAGGTGGCATCCTTTGCTATTCTAGTATATATTTGTTTTTACCTATTGTTCCTAGTTTTTTTATTCTTTTTCCACTTCCTGTTGCTTTGGGGCCTTTTCATTTTCTTTTTTATTAAAAAATACATTATATTTTTCTCCGATACAAGCTAATATCTTTTGGTATTGGTCTGGATTTAGTGTTTTTGCTTCTCCATTTGGTCTGGTTATCTTACCTTGTAAAGTAACCAAGCAAAAAGGTTCTTTTTTTCCTTTATTTCTTCTAGAATAAATTTGATAATATGCTGTTTTTTCTCCTTGTGCTGATACAAATTCTGCTTCATACGTTAGAGTCATTTTGGTTTTCCTCCTTTAGAATTGTTTACTTTATTTTATCCTAACTTCCTTTCCTAAAAAAGTAGAGTATAGATAAATTTCATCTACTTTTCTTTTCGTATCTTCTTCTAAAGCTTCTTGATAAATTTCTAATTGCGTTTCATATTTTTGCTTTAGTTCTTCTTCCTTTCCATCTTGCACATAATCTGTCTTATAATCTACTAAGACTAACTTATCTTCTTTATCAATAAAATATAAATCAATAATTCCTTGTACTAAAATATCCTCTTTTGCTTCTGGTCCATAAAGTCTACTTGCCTTTATTAGCAAATAGAAAGGTTTTTCTTTTTCTACCTTTTTTGCTTCTTTTATTCTTTTCCATAAATCAGACCTTAGATAGGCATAAATTTTTTCTACCTTTATGGTATCTGCCTCTTGCTGCGTAATGAATTGATTTGCTATCATTTTGTCAATATCTTCTTTCAAAAGTTCTATTGTATAGTCCTTTCGTGGGTCTAGCCTTTGCATACATAAATGCAAAATCGTCCCTTTTTGAGCATTGGTAATTTGTTTTTCCTGCATAAAATTTGGTATTTGTTTTTCTAGTTTTCTCTCCTCTTTTGAGTCATTTTGTTCGTTTTTCTGCATTTTTTGTTTCTTTTCTTGCTCTTTTATTTGTGTTACAGATATTTTTCCTGGTATTTGAGTAGAAAGAGCATTCGGGTATTGCCACTTGAGTGTTCTTTGTATCTGCTCTTTTTTTTCTTTATTAATTTGATGTTTTTCTAACTGCTGATATAGCTGATATACATTTTCTTCTTGTGTAACCTCCTGTTTTTCCTTCCAACTATCTAATAGCTCTTTTTTGGTATAAGTATGTAATTCTAACCAATCTGAAATCGTTTCTTTTTCTTGTAGGTAAACCAGTTCTAACCAATCTAAATAAGACCTTGCTTTTTCTACTAACATGTCATTTAGTTTATTGTTTTTTATAAAATATTGTTTTAACTTTTCTTGCTTATCTGTTAAGTCCTTTTGTAGGTCTTTTGCCATTCCTGTTATAATTAGTTTTTCTTTTGCTCTTGTTAAGGCTACATACAAAATCCTCATTTCTTCTGAAATCGTATCAGTTCTTAATTTACGTTTTACTGCTTCTTTTGCTAATGTATCATATTGTATTTTCTTCTCATGATTGATATATTTTGGACCCAATCCTAGCTCTTGGTCAAATAAAATAACCTGATTCAAATCTTGCAGATTAAATTTCTTTCCCGTTCCACATAAGAAAACAACAGGAAATTCTAACCCCTTACTTTTATGAATACTCATGATTCGAACCACATCTTCTGTTTCTCCAATGATTTTAGCTGCTCCTAAATCACCACTACTTAGCTTTAATTGGTCTATAAAGCGAATAAACTGAAATAATCCTTTTAAATTGGTAGATTCGTATTGTTTTGCTCTTTCAAATAGCATTCTAAGGTTTGCCTTTCGCATCATTCCATTTGGCATAAGTTCTACATAATGGTCGTATCCTGTATCATGATAAATTTGCCAAATTAGCTCATCTAATGGCAAATACTCTTGTTGTTTTCTCCAATTTTCTATTTTTTCTAGAAAGCTTTCTATTTTTTGTTGTAATTTAGTAGACACTTGCAATTTTGCTTTTAAAAAACATTCGTAAAAATTACAATATGTATCGATTAAACGAATTTCTAATAGCTCCTCATCTGTAAATCCTCCTATCATAGAACGTAACACGGTTACAAAAGGAATTTCTTGCATCGGGTTATCTAGTATTTTGAAAACAGCCATCATGGTTTGAATTTCTACCGAATCTAAATAATTACTAGAACTATCACTATAAACAGGAATTTCTTGTTGTAATAATTCTTTTTCATAAATAGGGGCAGAAGTAGAAGTAGCTCTTAATAAGATAACAATATCACGATATTGTAGTGGGCTATATCCTTTTTTGGAGTCATACACGAAATAGTGTGAGTCCATTAATTGTTTGATTTTGTTTGCTACAAAACGGGCCTCTAGCAAGGTATCTTCTATTCTTTCCTGCTGCTCTAGTAGTTCTTCTTTTTCCTCTTGATTTTCTTCTTCTTCTTTTTGCTTTAAATCAATAATATGAAGCTGAGCTTTTCCTCCAAAACAAATTTCTTTTTCTGGCTTAGGATAGTTTGCTCCTAAATTTAAATATTCTTCTTTTGTATAATTAATTTGTCCTAATTCTGGACTCATAATTTCTTGAAAAATACGATTGGTTATTTCTAGTACAGTTTGTCTGCTTCGAAAATTTTTAAATAATTGAATTTTAATAGGTTCGCCCTCTTTGGCTTGTTCTTTTTTTTGATAGATTCGATATTTTTCTAAAAATAATTCTGGCTTAGCTTGCCTAAAACGATAAATACTTTGTTTCACGTCTCCTACCATAAAAAGGTTGTTTCCTCTAGAAATCGTTGTTAAGATTAGTTCTTGTACCAAATTACTATCTTGGTATTCATCAATCGCAATTTCCTTAAATTTTTTTTGATATTCTTTTGCTACAGGAGAAGCAACTATGTTTCCTTTTCCCTCTTTGTTTGTCAAAATGCGTAAGGCAAAATGTTCAATATCATTAAAATCTAGTATATTTCTTTCTTTTTTTGCTTTCGTAAACTGAGAATCAAATTGTAAAATTAGCTCATAAAGAGGCTTTATCATTTGGTACATTTCTTCCATATCTTGTAAAGTCTCTTCGGAAGAAGAAAATAGTATTTTTTCTTTTTCCGTTTTAAACTTCTTTTGAATACTATCTCTTCTTTGCTTTGCCTCTTCTTTGATAGAAGAAGTAATCTTTCTATCGATGGGCCATTTGGTAAAAGAAAAGCTACTTGCTAGCTGGTACGCTTTGTCCCAACAATCTAAATTACTTTCTAATAATTCCAATCCCTCTATATCTTTTCTCATTGTTTCTGAGAATTTTGTTAATTCTGGATTGGTATCTAAAAGCTCTTTTACCTTTTTTAGTCCTAATTTGGCTTCTATTATATTTTTTTGATATTCTTTTAATAAAATTTTTCCCCATATGGTATGTGCAAAGTCGATTTGTTTATCTGCAAAATGAAATTGTTCTATTTTTTCTTCTAACCATTCATATGGAAAAGGACAACTTTGAATAAGACGATATATCGTTAACACAATTTCTTTTAATGGCTCATCTGCTTTATAGCTAGTATAAATTTGTAATAGTTTCAAAAAATTGCTGTCTTGATTCAGATATTTTTCTTCAAAAAGTTCTTCTAGTACCTCTTGTTTCAATAACTCTATTTCAGAACTATCCGCAATTCGAAAATTAGCAGGTAAATCACATTCATAAAAATGATTACGAATTACATCTAGGCAAAATGCGTGAATCGTACAAATTCTAGCTTTGCTCAAAAGATTGAGCTGTCTTTGTAGATGCATATTTTCTGGCTCTTCTTCTAGCTTTTGATAAATAGCTTTTAAGATTTTTTCCCTCATTTCACTAGCAGCAGCATTCGTGAAGGTTACCACTAATAGAGAGTCAATATCTATTTTCTCTTTTACTATTTTCTGAATGATTCTTTCTACTAATACTGCTGTCTTGCCACTTCCTGCTGCCGCTGCCACTAACAAATTCTTTCCTGTTTCTTCAATTGCCTCTGTTTGTTCTTTTGTCCATTTAATTTGTCCCATTTTCTTTTTATCCTACTTTCTTTCTTTTTATCTATTTTTTACTGATTAACAATAACAGCACCCGGTACTCTTGGTGTAAAAATTCGAATATAGTATGGCTGAATATCTTGTAATACATCTGATACATAGATAATATCTCCATTTTTTGCCGTCAGTTTCAAATTTGGAAAGGTTTTTAGCATTTTTCTATCTGAAAAGAATGTATTTACTATTTTTTTCGTTTCTGGATTTTCATACATTTTCTCATAATCTAACAGATAGCTATCTACCCCTTGAATATCTAGCTGATGCTCTATGGTAAGTCTGGTATAAAACATACGCAAAGCAAAACCTGTTATTCCAGCATCTAATACAAAGAAAACAAGAGCTAAAATGGTAATTGTTTTTAATACTTTACGACTAAATTTTTTCTTTATTTTTTCAATTAGGTTATCTACTTTGGGATTGACATGAGTCATAAGATAAATAGCAAGAACTCCCCAAAAAAGAGAGAAAAAAACACAAACTCTACCATTTATATTTAGTGGTACCGAAGAATAATCCCACCATTTTACATGAAATATCAGCTCTCCTACTAAACTTACTACATACTCTACCACAGAGCCAACCAAAAATCCTCCGAAAAACAAAGTATAATTATTCTTTCGGAAATATTGCAAAAAAAGAATCATGACAATTGCCCCTAATCCATAGATTCCACAAAAAGGACCATACAGAAAACTTTTCCTACTTTCTATTACTCCTTTGGTCAATGCTCCAAATAGAGTTTCAATTACAAATCCTAATATACTATAAATAGCAAAATAGGCAATTAGTCTCCATATAGTAATTCCTAAAATAGTAACACTTTTTTTCTCTTTTGTTCGTACTTTTTCTTGTTTTTTATTTTCTTTCATTTTTTTCTTCATTCCTTTTTTCGTTATTTTTTCTATCGTTGTTCAAACACAATACAAGGAACTTCCATTTCCTTCTTTGTCATTCCACAATGAGTTGCCTTTTTGCTATCTTGTTTCATAGGAGTAAGATACGTTTCTAATTGAATTGCTTTGTCACTTATGGCAATAGCAAGATAGTCTCCTAAAAAATCATCTATTTTGGGATGCTTTTTTCCCATTCCTAATAATCCAGTTTGCAAAAATTCTTGTTTTGTATAAACAAGGTATTGGTCTCCAAACAATTTGCTAAATTCTTTTTCAAAAACTCGTTTTTTCTCTGGTTTTATCCAAAAAGAAATGGTTCTTGATTCCAAACAAGGTGGCATTAAAAAACATTCTTGTAGAGTAGGAAAATCTAAAATAGAGGAATAACTTGCAATATCAATTAACCCATGGTCAGCACAAACAATTAGTAAGCTATTGGTTCCTTTTAATTTTTCTTGTATTTTTTCGAAACTAATTTCTGTCTTTTTTATCCATTGTTTTGTTTCTTCTGCCTCACAACCAAATTGATGAATCAGACTATCTGGCTGGTCTACATAAGAAAAAATAAACTTTTCTCCTTTCTTTTGACAAAGAGAAAGAAGATTATCTGCCATTTCTTCTACTGTTTGAGCTTGAATCAATCTATCTGCTTGTTTTTCTACATAACTTGGTGCTATCTCATATTGTTTTATATGTGGACTTTCTCTTCTAATTTGTTCAAAAATAGTTTGATATCCCATGATTTCTTTAAAATCTAGTCTCGTTTTAGAAAAATTAATAACCTCTCCTGTTTGGGAGTCCTTTTTTTGTAAAATATCAATTGTTCTTCCATATTCTTTAAAATATTGTGACCAAGCAATCCATCCTGTTTCAATAGGAGGTTTTCCAGAGTAATAGGTAGTCATAGCAGCAGCCGTAGTAGGAGGAAAGACAGAAGTGATAACTTGCTTTTTTTGCTTTTCAAACAGACCATTCGGACTTAATTTTTGTAGTAAATCTTCTCCCATTCCATCTAATATAACAAGAGCTACATTTTGGTATTTCTTGTTTAAAATTGTATCTAACCACTCTAAACTAGGATAATTTGTTTTTACTTGATAATACTTTAAAATAGATTGTACTAAATTTAAAATACTATTTTGGTAATCTGGCATTTTACTTTCTAACTTCATCTTTCCCCGCCTTTTTGTTTTTTAAATCAAATTTACGAATGGTGTTTATGGTAGCAAATCCACCAGGAGATTCTACTTTGTCTAAAAACACTATTCCCTCTAAATGGTCACATTCATGTTGTATGTCTCTTGCTGTAAATCCATGTACCTGTTTGGTTACTTTTTCTCCTGTTTGAGTATAATAGGTTACCTCAATTTCTTGATATCTTTTTACTTTTCCTCGAATCGTAGGAACACTTAAACAAGCTTCAAATTCTACAGAAGTTTTGTCTGACAAAGGTTTCCAAGTTGGATTTATCATAACGGTATTTAGTACATCTTCACAATCTTCATAACCACACCTTTCTTTTTCTATTTCAATTACAATAATTTTTTTACTAATTCCCACTTGAGGTGCTGCTATTCCAAAACCAGCAGAAAATTCAAGAGTTGCTTTTAAATCTTCTATGATGTCTAACACTTCTTGGTCTATTTTTTTTGTATCAATTTCTTCCGCTTTTTTCGCTAATACTGGGTCTCCTACCTCTCGAATGGCTAATATCTTTCCCATATTTTCACTCCTTTTACCTAAAATAGATTGGCTCTTTACCTTCTTCTATACCATATTGTTCCATAAAATTTTGAATTTCTTCTTTTGAAATAATATATTTATCATATCCTAGCTTTTTTAGCTCTTGATAGGCGTTTATCACTTCTTCTGAAACTTTTTCTTCTATTTGCCAACCAAATTGAGGAAAAATAATCATTCTCTGAATATCTCCTACTAATACCGAAATATTATTTATCTTATCAATTGATGTAGCTTGTTCTAAATCTGTGATATACTGCTCAAAAGAAATTTCTGGTGAAGTAATATAAATTTTACTTTTTGCTAAATGTTTTTTAGCAGAACCATACATTCTTTTTTGGTCTCTTCTGCTACATACTACTAAAATACTATCTGCTTTTATCTTTCTTGTTTCAATCAATTTTTTAGAAAAACGAAAATTATCTCCTGTATTTTGCGATTTTGTTTCTATCTCTATTTTTTCACTTGGCACACCTTCTTGTATAGCAAGTTCTTTAAAAACTTGGGCTTCTGGTTTTGCAAAAACATACTTCGTAATCTTACCATATCCTCCTGTAAATAAAATAGAATCCCCATAGCCTTGTTTCCATAATCTAGCACATTCTACTGCAATAGAAGTGTTTCTTGAGCCACAACCTAAGATAAGGTCACATTTTGGTATTTCCATTGGCACTTCCATGTAGTCCCATAAAATTTTAAGTAGCTTTTCTTCGTGTATATCCACTTTTCTCCACTCCTTCATCATATTCATCAAAAATTTTTCCTACTAATTCTTCTACAATATCTTCTATGGTAACCACTCCTATTGCTTGTTTTTGTCCCTCTACCACAATTGCCATAACTTGCTTTTCTTTTTGCAGAGTTTGGAAAATAGAAAAAATTTTTTCTTGTTTTTCTACATAAATTGCTTTTCGAAGCAAAGAAGTAAGACTTTTAGTTTCTATCTGGTTTTTATCATATTCGAAAATTAAATCTTTTATATTAAAAATGCCAATTACATTTTGAGGATTATTTTCATATACTGGCATTCTTGTATATTTATATCTTTTAACATTTGCTAATATTTTCTCTAAATCATCTGTAATATTAATAAAATCTGCTTTTTCTATTGGAATCATAATTCTATTTACTGTAAGGTCATTAGCTTTTAGTGCATTAAACATAATCCTTTTTTCAATATTAGCCAAAACCCCCTCTTCTCTTGCTTCACGAATAATCATTTTTAATTGTTTTTCTGTCATTTTCTCTTCTTTTTCTTCTTTTAAGCCAAATAACTTAGAAAAGAAACGATTCGAAACATCAATTAAACGTTCAAAAGGATAGTTTAGTTTGGCAACTACCCATAACACATCAGCTAATTGATAAGCTGTTTTTTTCGGATTATTTCTTGCTATCTTTTTCGGAATGACTCCTCCAAATACCAAAAGAATATAGGCTAAAAAAACAGTCATAAATGCTATTGCTATGAATAGAGAAAGATTTCTAGGAAGTGGCAGTTTTTCTAGTACAAAAGCAAATTGATTTACAATTGTCTCTGATGTATAAGCACTAGCAATTAGCTCAGACATATTAATTCCAACTTCAATAATACCAAAAAATTTATTCGTATCATCCATTAAAATTTTAATCTTCTTGGCTTTTTTATCTTTTTTACTAAGTTGTGTAATTTCTGCTCGGTTAAGATAAGTAAAGGCAGTATCTGCTGCAGAAAAAATACCTTTTATACCAGTAATCAGAAAAATTATTAGAAATTGAATAACAATCATTTTCGTTCCCCTCTTTTTCGCTTTTTATTATATCAATTTCTTTTCTTTGTGTATACCTTTGTCTGTTTTTTTATCAAAAAACAGAGGCAAAATAAAGTGAACCCAAAAAGCATCTAGCTTTTGAGTTCATTTCAAAATTCTATTTT
>DBFJJM010000095.1:0-15866 GCA_048393175.1 Candidatus Merdicola sp. | reverse complement strand
TGAGAGACACACAAGAATAGTAAGTGTTAAAGAAAAATATAATCTTCTTACCGTAAATAAAGTCGAAAAACAGAATAATTTACAGTATACCGTAAATTATTTGACAACTAAAAGAAATAGAAGCATAATAAAATAGAGGTGGATAGTATGATAAAAAGAGAATTGTATTTATCTAGGATAAGAGGCTTTTATGACAAAGATTTAATAAAAGTGATAACAGGGATTAGAAGAGCAGGAAAGTCTGTTTTATTAAAACAGATTATACAAGAGTTAGAAGAAGGTGGAATTGATAGAGAACATATTATTTATATTAATTTTGAAGATATTGAAAACTCCTTTCTTAAAAATGAATTAGATTTAAATAATTATGTGAAAGAAAAAATAAAAGATAAATCCAAATACTATTTATTTTTTGATGAAATACAAAATATCAAGAATTGGGAGAAAGCAATTAATTCTTTTAAAGCAACAAAAAATGTATCTATTTTTATAACTGGCTCAAATAGTAATTTATTATCTGGAGAATTAGCAACATTATTATCTGGTAGATATGTTTCTTTTCGAGTACAACCATTTACTTTTAAAGAGGTATGTCAATTGAAAAAAATGACTAATCAAAAGGAACAAGAGGAGTTATTTGCAGATTATATCAAGTGGGGTGGTATGCCTCAAAGATATGTTTTTCAAAGTGAAATGGAAATCAAAACATATTTAACCGATTTATATGATTCTATTGTTGTAAAAGACATTATTGCTAGATATAACATAAAGGATGTAGAATTATTACAAAAAATAATAGAATATTTAATGTCTACACCTTCTCAGCAATTTTCTGTAACAAATATATTAAAATATCTTTCTAGTGAGAATAGAAGTTGCTCTAATGAGACATTGTATAATTATTTATCCTATATTGTTAATTCCTATATTATGAGTAAAGCACAACGTTATGATATTAAGGGAAAAAAGATTTTGTCTACGAATGACAAATACTATTTAACAGATATTGGAATCAGCAAAGTAAAAAGTAATCAAACCAAACAAGGAATTGGTTCTATCTTAGAAAATATAGTATATAATGAACTAATCAATAGGGGATATGAAGTGTATGTAGGAAAGACAGACAACGCGGAAATTGATTTTATCGCTACTAATTTCGATCAAAAAATCTATTTTCAAGTTGCTTATATGTTAGCAGATGAAACAATTATAGATAAAGAATTTGGAGCATATCATAAAATAGAAGATAATTATCCTAAATATGTTTTGTCAATGGATAGATTTGATTTTTCTAGAAATGGAATTGTTCATAGAAACATTATTGATTTTTTATTAGAAGATTCTATATAAAAGAGATACAAGAATAAGTTTTTTCGCTTATTCTTTTTTCAATGAAAGAGTGAAATTTTGAAAAATCTCTTGACTATTTTAAAAAAAGATGTATGATTGTACTATGCAAGTAATACAACTGTAAAAGGAGAAAAAAATGAACTTTCGTTTTGACAATGATAGGCCTATCTACATTCAATTAGTAGAACAATTAAAGTTATGGATTGTTTCTGGGACATTGCAACCAGGCGTAAGGTTACCATCTGTAAGAGACCTTGCCTTATCTTCTAAGGTGAATCCGAATACTATGCAAAAAGCTTTAGTGGAATTAGAAAATCAAGGTTTTATTTATACAGAAAGAACAAATGGAAAATTCGTAACAACAAACCAAGAATTAATAGAATGTGTCAAAAAAGAGCTTGCGAAAAAGAATGCACAAAGTTATTTATTTGCTATGTCTACATTAGGCATAAGTAAGAAAGAAGCCATTATTTACTTGCAAGAGGAAGGAGAAGAAAACAATGGAATTACTAGAATACAGACAGGTATTTAAAAGTTATGGAGAAAAAGAAGTATTAAAAAATGTTAATTTGGTTATTCCTAGAGGTAAAATCATTGGATTATTAGGAAAAAATGGAAGCGGCAAAACAACTCTTATTAAACTTGCTAATGATTTATTAACTCCTGATAAAGGAGAAGTTTTAATAAATGGGAAAAAGCCGGCAGTAGAGTCAAAACAAATTGTTTCTTATTTACCAGAAAGAACCTATTTAGAAAAAGAAATGAGCATCTATCAAGTTTTTCATTTTTTTGAAGAATTCTATTCTAATTTCGATAGAAAAATTGCTGAAAAACTAGTAAAAGATTTGGACTTAGACTTACATCAAAAATTAGTAAAAATGTCAAAAGGAATGCAAGAAAAATTGCAACTAGTTTTAGTGATGAGTAGAAGAGCACAGCTTTATATTTTAGATGAGCCTTTAGGAGGAGTAGACCCTGCAACAAGAGATTATATTTTAGACACGATTCTTTCTAATTTTTCAGAAGGAGCAAGTGTGATTCTTTCCACTCATTTAATTGCAGATATAGAACGTATTTTAGATGAAGTGATTTTTATTGAAAAAGGACAGATTATTCTTACTTCCCCAGCAGATAAATTAAGAGAACAAGAACAATCTTCAATTGATGAAATATTTAGGAGGCGTTTTAAATGTTAGGAAAATTAATAAAATATGATTTAAAATGGGTTTATAAAATAATAGGAGTGTTTTATCTGCTTTCTCTTGTTTTTTCTGTAATAGGAAGAAGTCTTTCTTATTTTCAAAATTCTATTGTGTTTCAAATCGTATCACAAATAAGTTTTGGCATTGCAATTGCTATGATGGTAAATTGCTTAATTAATAATTTAATGAGAATGTGGGTTAGGTTTGTTCGAAATATTTATAAAGATGAATCTTATTTAACACATACTCTTCCTATTTCAAAGCAGACCATTTATTTAGCTAAACTACTTTCTGGGATTATCTCTTTGTTTACAACAATAATTGTGATTTTACTATGTATTGCTATTTGTTTTTATACTCCAGAAAATATGCAAGCTTTAAAAGCAGGTTTGGAAATAGCAGCATCTTCTTATCATACAACAGTTGTTTCCTTTTTGCTGATGGTTGGAATCGTTTTTTTTCTAGAAATGGTATTTACGTTATTAATAGGTTATATTGGAATTATATTAGGACATCGTGCAAATAATAACAAAATGGTAAAATCTGTTCTTTGGGCAATTGGTCTTTATTTTGGTTCTCAAGCTTGTATTTTATTAATTCTTTTTGTGGTAGGATTCTTTCAGCAAAATATTATGAATTTATTTACGAGTGCAAATCAAATTGATGTTCAAGCAATTAAAACGATTATGTATGTTGGGATTGGTATCTATTTAGTTTATCTAACAATTTATTATTTTATGGGAAAGAAATTTTTTGAAAAAGGTGTTAATATAGAGTAAAATTTATTGGTAAAGTAACAAACAAATAAAAGATAGTATATAGAAAAAACGATATGCCATTTTTTTGACAGACTAACAAAATTACTATAAAATAAGAAAAAAAGAAAGAAGGAATGAAGATGGCATTTGATTATAAAAAAGAATACAAAGAGTTTTATTTGCCAAAAAATAAACCAAGTATTGTTACGATTCCTAAAATGAATTTTATCGCAGTAAGAGGAAAAGGAGACCCAAATGAGGAGCAAGGAGAATATAAACAGGCAATTGGTTTACTTTATGGAATTGCCTTTACTATTAAAATGAGTAAAATGGGAAACTATCAAATACAAGGTTATTTCGATTATGTTGTACCACCACTAGAAGGATTTTGGTGGCAAGAAGGCATACAAGGTATGGATTATACCAAAAAAGATAAATTCTCTTGGATTTCTGTCATTCGTCTTCCTGAGTTTGTAACTAAAAAAGATTTTGATTGGGCAATCAAAGAAGCAACGAAAAAGAAAGAAATCGATTATTCAAAAGTAGAATTTTGGTCTTATGAAGAAGGCTTGTGTGTTCAGTGTATGCATTTAGGTTCTTACGACGACGAACCTAAAACGCTTTTACAAATGGAAGAATACGCTAAAAGCAAAGGCTATGAAAACGATATAACAGAAAAACGATTTCATCATGAAATTTATTTAAGTGACCCAAGAAGATGCCAAAAAGAAAGACTAAGAACAGTAATTCGTCATCCCATTAAAAAGATAAAATAGGAGGAACGTTATGATTAAGTCAAACATAACAGTAGAAATAAAAGCAAATAGAAAAATGGTTTGGGACTGTATAACAGATAACCAAAATTATGCTTGGAGAAGTGATATTTCTAAAATAGAAACAAAAGGAGAAGAGCAATTTGTAGAATATACGAAAACTAATTTTCCCACCTTTTTTACCATTACCAAAAAAGAGCCACTATTTCTTTATGAATTTGACATGCAAAATGCTAATTTTACAGGGCATTGGACAGGAAAACTGACAACACTATCAGATGATGTAACACAAATAGAGCTAATAGAAGAAGTAGAAGTAAGAAATCCTATTATGCGATTACTAGCGAAAAGTTATTTGAAAAAACAACAAAAACAATATATACAAGATTTACAAAGAGAAATCAAAACAAGAGAAGAAGGAAAGAAAAATGAAATTTAAAAATCCAATGTTAGTAGTAAAAGATATAAATAACGCAAAACAATTTTATCATAATGTTTTAGGATTACGTGTTATTTCTGATTTGGGAGAAAATGTTACTCTTACTGGGGGGATTTCTTTGCAAACAGAAAAAAGTTATCTTGGATGGATAAAAAAAGAAATTTCTTATCAAGCAAATAATATGGAGCTTTATTTCGAAGAAGATGACTTTGATAAATTTCTTAGTAAATTAGATAACATAAAAGACATAAACTATGTACACTCTGTTATGAAACATACATGGGGACAAAGAGTAGTAAGATTTTACGACCCAGATGGACACATTATAGAAGTAGGAGAAAATATAAAGCTAGTGTGCAAAAGGTTTTTAGAAAGTGGACTTAGTATAGAACAAACAGCTCAAAAAATGGATGTCCCTATCCTATTTGTAAAACACTGTCAAAAGGCTAAAGAGTAAATTTTGCATAAATCAAACAAAACTGGTATAATGTAGCAGCAAGGTCAAGGACTAATTTTGAATTTGAAAGGAGTAAACAACATGTTTATGCAGCAGGCAGTTATCCGGTGGTTAGAGTGGGGGGTAATTTTATACTAGGCATCATGTTACTATTGTTTATTGTAGCAGCTGTTACTGTGATTTGGGGGGTGTGTTTTCAAAAAAAGAAAAAGTATGAGGAAGCATTTATCGTTTACAAGCTTTTATTTAGCGTAGGCGCAGCAGGATCTTGTACAGTATTACTATTTAGTATATTTAGTCAAAATGTTACAATCCTTATTTGGAGTACGCTTGCAATGATACTATTTATACTGCTTTTTGCAATCGTTAGATATTGCTTACAACAACAATTTTTAAAAAATTCAATCTCATTTTGTTTACAAGAAATGAAAAGAGTAAGTTCCGTAGAAAACTCGCTTACAGTCTATGTATTTGATATGCAAATAATAATTGAGAATCTAGCTATAAAATTATTATTTAGAGCACCAAATTTTTTTTCTATTACGCCATCACAGGCAAAAAAGTGGATTGCCAAAATGAAAGGTGTAAAAGTAGTACATGATTCTTTGAGAAAATTTTACGTGACCGAAAGTTAAAAATCCTTTCTAACCACAAAAGCAAGAACGCACGGGAAAGCTATTGTTCCGTGCGTTTTTGCTTAGATAAAGAGAAAAAATTTCAATATATTTCGTTTCTGTCTAATTATTAAATTTTCTCTTAACAGGAATCCAAATTTCGCTATAGTATTTTTCATCTTCAATTCCTTTTGGATAGTTTGCTACATCTTCGTACATCTCAATATTATATCCTTCTGCAATTTCATAATCCTTGCAATTTGGTAACCATTCAGAAAAAATCTTTTGGTTTATTTCTGGCATAACTTTTGCAGAAGGACCAATGCAGGCAAAAACTGCCCAAGTATGTTTCGGTATTACTTTTGTGATAAAACCTTCTGGAATATCCTTACTTGAATCATAGTTATCAGCAATCATATATTCAAATTGATTTCCTTTCATTTCTTGATCCATGTTTATTCCATACATTCCACACACTATTTTATTTTTTTTCGTTTCAAAGAACTCTCTCCAAAACTTTGGAACTTCTAGTGCTGCACCTTCATATTGAAAAACTTTCGCTACCCCCATAACAGTAAAAGCCTCTTTTTCTACAATTTTGTAATCCATTGTATAACCACCTTTCAATAAAAAATTAATTTTTAAAGAAGCATAAGATTTTATCATTGCTCCTTCTTTACGAACAGCGGTTGGAGTAACACCATGAAAACGGGTAAATGCTTTAGAAAAGCTATCTGGCGAGTCATAACCATATTTTATTGCTATCTCTATAATTTTTTGATTTGTAGAAAGCAAATCGTTACCGGCTAAAGAAAGCCTACGTTTTCTAATGTATTCTCCTACTGTAAAACCACAAAGCATAGCAAACCCTTTTTGAAAATAGAAAGGAGAGATACATACGTGTTTTGCAATATCTCCTATACTAAGCTCTTCTGTAATATGTTTTTCAATATAGGAAATTGCTTCACTAATACTTTCTACCCATCCCATAATATTCACCTCTTTCTGTTTGTTATGGTTCTATCTTACAATCTTTTCTATTATGATACCCGATATTTTGTGTTATGTTTTGTCTCTAAAAAAAGTTATTTTATTATATCATAGAAAAAGAAGTTGTTCTAGATTCGATTTCATTCTTTGAAAAGGAATAAAGAGTAAGATTTGTGTAAATCAAATAAAAATGATATAATGTAGTAGCAAGGTCAATGACTTATTTTAAATTTGAAAGGAGCAAACAACGTGTTTATGCAACAAGCGATTGTTCGGTGGTTAGAGTGGGGAGGTTACGTTTTAGCAGGTGTTATTGTTTTACTGACCGTTCTATCTGTTATGTTGGTAGTTCACTGGGCACGTCTGCATAAGAACAAAGAGTATGAAAAAGCACTTATCGTTTTAAAGATTATAGTAGGAATAATTATAATGATAGGTATCTTATGTATCCTCTGGGGGGCTATGGAGAGGAATAATGTAACTTTAATTAGTGGCATTGCTATGATAATAGGGTATATACTAGCCTTCCTATCATACAAGTATACACTAAAACGAATTTTTCTAGAAAATCTAGTCTCATCTTGTTTACAAAAAATAAAAGAATTAGATTCTACAGAAAAGTCGTTTAAAGTTTACGTATTCTGTGCGAAAATAGTGATTGAGAATCTAGCTGCAGATATATTAGTTGAAAAACCAAATTCTTTCTCGATTACGCTATCACAGGCAAAAAAGTTGATTGCCAAAACGGAAGGTATAGAAGTAGTATCTGGCTTTTTTGAAAATACCTTTATATTTCACATGACCTAAAATTAAAAATCTTTTCTAATCACAAAAGCAAAAACGCACGGGAAACCTATTGTTCCGTGCGTTTTTGCTTGCGTAAAAGTTGCCTTATTTTCTTTTTACATTTAAAACAATACAAATTGATACTTTTCGTATAAAGCTAATGTAGTTGGTAAAACTAATAAAAATATAAAAAATAAAATAAAGGTTTCTTGTAGGAGGAAAAATGAAAGCGATTGTCTATGATGGATTACAAAAAGTAGATTATAGAGAAGTAGCAGACCCGAAAATAGAAAAGCCAGATGATATGATTGTAAAAGTTACTTCTACTGCTATTTGCGGTTCTGATTTACACTTAATACATGGAATGGTAAAAGGCATGTATGATGGATATATTATGGGACATGAAACAATGGGAATAGTAGAAGAAGTAGGAAAAGAAGTGACAAAGATAAAAAAAGGAGATAGGGTAATTGTTCCTTTTCCTGTTGCTTGTGGACATTGTTTTTTCTGCGAAAGGGAAGAATATAGCCAATGTGATAATTCGAATCATTATGGAGAAGCAGGAGGGCTATTTGGTTATAGTAAATCCTATGGGAATTATGCAGGGGGACAAGCACAATATCTTCGCGTTCCTTATGCAAATGTAGGACCAAAAGTAGTACCAGAAGAATTATCGGATGAACAAGTTCTTTTTTTAACAGATATCTTACCAACTTCTTATTGGGGATGCGAAATAGGAGAAGTAAAACAAGGAGATACTGTTGTAGTGTTAGGTTGCGGGCCAGTAGGACTACTTACGATTAAATGGTGTATGTTAAAAGGAGCTTCTAGAATTATTGCAGTAGATAGAGTAGGATACCGATTGCAACATGCCAAACAGTATGGGGTAGAAGTAGTCAATTTTGAACAATATGATGAAACAGGTGCCTATCTTAAAGAAATAACCAATGGAGGAGCAGATGTTGTAATTGATTGTGTGGGATTAGATGGAAAAATGTCTTTTTTAGAAAAAGTAGAAACAGCCTTAAAACTACAAGGAGGAGCAAAATCAGCAATTGAAATTGCTTCTCAGGCAGTAAGAAAATGTGGAAATGTAGCATTACTAGGTGTTTATGGAACCAAATATAATAATTTTCCATTAGGAAACTTTTTCTCGAGAAATATCACACTTCGTATGGGACAATGTCCTGCTACACGTTATGTAGACACTATATTGGAAAAAATACAAGCAGGGCAAATAGACCCAACAGATATTATTACACATCGTTTACCTTTAGAAGAAGGAAAACATGCTTATGAGATTTTTGATGCCAAACAAGATAACTGTATTAAAGTTATTTTAAAACCATAAAAAAAGTAATAAATCAAAATACACTTAAAATAAGTGAAAGCTTCAACTTATTTTAAGTGTATTTTTCTTCTTTAAAAGAGAAAAAAGATTGCATACATTTCTAGAAGTGTAATATAATGCAAGAAAAAAGTAGGAGGAAAAAGATGACTGAAAAAGAAAAAGTACAAGCTGGCATGTTATATCATCCAAATTATGATAGTGAATTAATAAAAGAGCGTTTGATAGCAAAAGACCTTTGTTATCAATTGAATCAAATAAAACCTTCTCAATTAGAGCAAAGAAAAGACGTGCTAAAAAAGCTATTAGGAAAGATTCAAGGAGAATTTTTAATAGAACAACCTTTCTATTGTGACTATGGCTATAACATAGAAATAGGAGAAAATTTTTATGCTAATCATAATTTAGTTATTTTAGATGCCGCAAAGGTTAGCTTTGGAGACAATGTCTTAATTGGACCAAATTGTGGCTTTCATACTTCGGGACATCCACTACAGATAGAAGAAAGAAACAAAGGAATTGAATATGCTAAACCAATTTTAATTGGAAAAAATGTATGGTTTGGAGCAAATGTAGTAGTGCTTCCTGGTATTACCATTGGAGATAATGTAACCATTGGGGCAGGAAGTATTGTAACAAAGGATATTCCTTCTAATGTGATTGCTTATGGAAACCCATGTAAAATAGTAAAAAAGATGGAACAATAAAGAGATAAAAAGAGAAAAGTAAGGATAGATGAAAATCTATAGCTAAAATATTGCAAAAGAAAAGTAAATATAGTAATATGGTAAAAAGTAAAAGAAAAGAGGGAAGCTATGATAAAATTAAGTCATTTAACCAAAAAATTTGAAAATAAAGTAGCAGTAGATGACCTTTCTTTTGAAGTAAAAGAAGGGGAAGTATTTGGACTGTTAGGAGAAAATGGAGCAGGAAAAACTACCACGTTAAGAATGATGGCAACCATGTTAAAACCAACTTCTGGAACAGTAAGTATTGCAGGATATGATACAGTAAAGGAAGATAGTAAAGTAAGAGAAAACATAGGAATTCTTTTTGGAGGTGAAACAGGGTTATATGACCGTCTAACAGCAAAAGAAAATATCGAATATTTTGGACAGTTATATGATATGGATAAAAACCAATTGGAAAATCAAATAAAGAAAATGTCTGAAATATTAGATATGAAAGACTATCTAGATAAACCAGCTTCTCAGTTATCAAAAGGAATGAAACAAAAGGTAGCTTTTGCAAGAGCAACGATTCATAATCCTAAAGTATTGCTATTAGATGAGCCAACTTCTGGACTTGATGTAACAGCTGCAATTCAAGTACACGAATTTATTGAGTCAATTCGAAAAGAAGGTAAAACCGTTATTTTTTCTTCTCATACAATGGAAGAGGTAGAAAAATTATGTGATAGAGTAGCCATTATTCATAAAGGAAAATTAGTAGCAGTAGATACTTTAGAGAATTTAAGAAAAACATATCAAGAAGAAAGCTTAGAAAAAATCTTTACTATGTTAATTAAGAAAGGGGAAAAAGAATGAATCTAAAACATATTTTAATCGTATTTAAAAAAGAAATGAAAGATGCTTTTCGTGATAAAAAGTCTGTTCTTACGAATATTTTTTTACCTCTTATTTTAATTCCGCTTGTTTATTATTTTATGAATATGGCAATGAGTGGTGTTAGTAAAGATGTAGAAGAAAATATGAAAATTGCAGTAATTAGTAGCGAAGACCAAATAAAAGCACAAGAATTTACCAAACAAAATATTATTGGAGAAAATAAGATTCAAATTGTTTCAGTGGAAAGTGAGCAAAAGGCAAAAGAAGCATTAGAAGAAGGAGAGATTCATTGTGTTCTTACTTTTTCAGATACCTTTTTTAGTCAAGTCGATAAGGGAAATAGCTCTAATATAAAAGTTGGATATAATTCTCTTAAATCTTCTTCTCGATTGGGAATGCAGATGTTACAAAATAAAATAATGGCATTAAATCAAATCATGGCTTCTCAAAAATTAGCCGAAGTCAATATCTCACCTGAAATTTTAAACTTGGTTAATATAGAAGAAGCAGATGTTTCTTTAGAACAAGCTGGTGGAAAAAAATCCAATGAAATGATTTCGATGATTATTCCTATGTATTTAGTCATTGTTATTGTAACAGCAGGAGTGCCACTTGCTATTGATGTTATTGCAGGAGAAAGAGAAAGAAATACGTTTGAGCCACTTCTTTCTACAAAAGCAAATCGTGTTTCTATTTTAATAGGAAAGTATTTAGCCATTTTAGTTTTTTCTTTAATTGCCATTGTTATGTCTTTTATAGGATTAATTATTGGAATGGTGATGAATCCAGAAATGTTTGCTACAGGAGAGCAACAGATGAGTTTGCAAACGATTATGCAATCTATGAATATGCCAGTAGGAGCAATGATTTTAATCTTACTTTCAGCAATTACGTTAGCAATTACTTTTGCAGGAATTCAAATGGCAATTAGTACTGCTTCTAAAACAGTAAAAGAAGCACAAACGTATTTATCTTATATGACTTTTCCTGCTATGATATTAGGTTTTGCAACGATGTTTATGGGAGCAGGCGATATTAGTACTTTTATGGCATATATTCCTATTTTTAATACCATTGCTTCTATGAAGATGGTACTTTCTGGAGTAATCAATTATCCTTTCTTACTGATTGGAGTAGCAGTGAATTTGATATTTGTAATAGCAATTAGTATCTTTATTACAAAATTATTCAATAATGAAAAAGTAATTATAAAATAGCAAGAAAGAAGAAAATGAGAAAAATGAAAAAGAAACATATTATAATTATTTCTATTGTTTTTGTTATACTATTTATTATACTTTTTCTATGCCTAAAAGAAGGGGTGTTTTTTTTAAACAACCCTTCTTTTAGACGTTATCCTATAAGAGGAGTAGATGTTTCTGCTCATCAAGGTCAAATTGATTGGAAAGAATTAGCTTCTTCGGAAATTCAATTTGCTTTCTTAAAAGCAACAGAAGGAAAATCCTATGTAGACCCCTATTTTCAGCAAAATTTTGAGCAGGCTAATCAAACACAACTAAAAGTAGGAGCCTATCATTTTTTTCGTTATGATAGTACAGGACAAGAGCAAGCCGAGCATTTTATAAAAACGGTTCCAAAGCAGAGAGGAAATCTTGCTCCTGTTATTGATATAGAATTTTATGGTAATCTTGCTAACCATCCGCCAGACAAAACGGAAACGAAAAAAGAATTAACAGGTATGATAGAACTGTTAGAAGAGCATTATGGAGTACCGCCTATTTTATATGCAACAATGAAGTCTTATCATTTGTATTTACAAGATGATTTTTCTAAAAATCCAATCTGGATACGAAATGTCTTTTATTTTCCTAAGTTAAAAGATAAAAGAAATTGGAGTTTTTGGCAATATACGGATAAAGCCAAATTAGAAGGATATAACCGGAAAAGAAAAATTTATTGATTTAAATGTATTTCATGCAGATAAAAATAAATTAGAAATGTTACTAATTCAATAAGAAAGGAGGCAAAGATGATAGCTGCTGTGATATTACTGATTCCTTTTTTGGGGACAGTATTTGGTTCTGGAATGGTATTTTTCATGAAAGAAAAAGGAAATCCAAAATTAGAAAAAATGCTTTTAGGATTTGCAGCAGGAGTTATGATAGCCGCTTCAGTATGGTCTCTTTTAATTCCTTGTATGGATATGGCAAGTGAGCAAAAACTACCAAGTTGGCTACCAGCAAGTGTTGGCTTTTTATTAGGAATGATTTTTTTACTTATTTTAGATAGTGTGATACCACATTTACATCCAAAGGAAAAAAAGCCAGAAGGAATTAAAACAAAATTGAAAAATACTACCATGTTAATACTAGCTGTAACCCTTCATAATATTCCAGAAGGAATGGCAGTAGGTGTGGTATTAGCAGGAGCTTTAGTAGGACAAACAGGAATGAGTTTAGTAGCGGCATTAACCTTAGCATTAGGGATTGCAATTCAAAATTTCCCAGAAGGAGCAATTATTTCTATGCCTTTAAAGGCAGAAGGGATTTCAAAAACAAGAGCCTTTGTCTATGGGGCTTTATCTGGTATAGTAGAACCATTAGGAGCAATCGTAACCATTTTATTAACTACGATTCTACTTCCTGTGCTACCTTATTTATTATCTTTTGCAGCAGGTGCTATGATGTATGTTGTAGTAGAAGAATTAATACCAGAATCACAAAATGGTGAACATTCTAATTTAGGAACAGTAGGAGTAGCAATAGGATTTGTAGTAATGATGTTATTAGATGTTATGTTAGGATAAAAAGAAAGGGAAAAAAGATGAAAGAAGAGAAAAAAGAAAGCAAAAAAATAGGAAAAATAGTTGGGATAGTGTTGTTAATTCTTTTCGTTACGTTAGCTATTTTAGTAGGAATGCGAGTTAGTATTTTAACAAACATTCAAAAAGAATATTTAAACAATAAGAAAAGTGATAATTACTACTATCATTCCATTAGTGATGGAACCGTTATAGAATGTTGGCGAAAAGAAGGAACAATACGAATGAATTTAAAGCAAGTAGGTGGAGAAGGAAAATTAACTCTTTGGAAAGATACAGATAAAGGAGAATCCATTACTCTGTATGAAAATGCCAAACAATATTCAGAAGGAGAAGAAATAGCAATGCTAGATTCTTTTCCAACTCATTTTACAGCACAAGAAAATACAGCGTGGCTCATTGCAATCAATCCAAAGGTCTCTATTAAAACAGAGCAGTACGAAGGAAAAAAGTGTTATAAAATCAAAATAGGAAAGCAAGAAGAATGGATAGAAAAACAAACAGGACTTGTACTTGCTAGCAAGACGGAAGAAAATGTAAGGCAAGTAAACTATAGCTTTGGTACAGTGGCAGAGGAAAATGTGCAAAAACCAGAACTTGTGCAATATACAAAAATAGAACAATAAGTCTTTATTCTTTTTGTAAATTGACAAATCATAAAAGACTTGATAAGATTTAGGTGAAAAATACTTCTAGGAGGAATACAGTGAAAATAATAGGGATTACAGGTAAACCAGGTTCGGGAAAAACAACGTTATCTAAGATGATTGAGCAAGAAGGAAAAGGCGTTAAGGTAATACATTTAGATTTTGTAATGGATGAATTTAAAAAAAGAAAATTGAAACCAGGTCAATATGTACAAGCAAAAAATAATGATGAGGAAGTAAGAATATATACTAAATTAAAATGGAAAGAAAGGGTTTTAAAAACTCCTTTTGTAAATAAGTTATATATGGATGCTAGAAATATTTTAATCAGAAATATTATAAGAAAACAAATAAAGAAACAGGAAGAGGAAAATGGTCAGTTAGTTATTATAGAAGGTGTTTTATTAGATTATATTGGTATGGATAAACATCTAGACTATAAAATCCAAATGGAGGTTCCTGTAGACAAAAGGTTAGAAAGATTAGAAAAACGTGAGGGAAAAGGTAGAAAGAGGAGTGTTTGCTTAAAACCACAATTTTTCTTTTCTAATTTTTATCGTAAAAGAACTCCAGATAAAGTAATAGATAATTCTGGTCAAAAAGGAGATTTAGAAAAACAAGCAATGGAAATATATTGTAAGCAAATTTGGGTTGGTCAGAAGGAAAGAAAAAGAAGAAGAGCAAAATGGAAAGTGTCCTGTTTAAAAGAACCAATTGGGCGAATAAGCCGAGAAGCAACAAACGATAGACAAGGTCAAAGAGAAGATTTCTAAATTCTCTTTGGCTTTTTTCTTGAATGTTCATAAGAATCATAGTATAATAACGGAAGAAAAAAAGAAAAGGAAAGAAACATGCCAAAATTTTTTATAGAACCAGAACAAATAAAAGAGGATAAAATTATTTTTGAAGGTAAGGATGTAAACCACATTAAAAATGTATTAAGAAAAAAACAAGGAGATACTCTTTTTGTAGGAAACAAGAAAAGTTTAGAAAGCTATTTGTGTGAAATTGATTCTTTTGAGCAAGAAAAAATGATAGCTAGTATAAAGGAAAAAAGGCAAGAAAGTCAAGATAATATTCATATTACTCTTTTTCAAGGATTACCAAAAGCAGATAAAATGGAACAAATTATTCAAAAAACGACAGAGCTAGGAATTGAAACGATTGTACCAACTCAAATGAAACGAGCAGTTGTAAAGTTAACAGAAAAAGAAAAACTTAGAAAACAACAAAGATGGCAAACCATTGCAGAAGTGGCTTGTAAACAATGCGGAAGAAACACCATTCCTACAATTCAAGAAGTAGTATCTTTTTCTCAAGCAATAGAACGATTTCCAGAGTATGATGTTGTTTTATTAGCCTATGAGAAAGAGGAAAAAGTAACTTTAAAAGAACAATTAGAAAAAATCAAAAAAGAGGCAAAACAATCTCTTTCTATTGCTATTGTGGTTGGACCAGAAGGAGGGCTCGCTCCAGAAGAGGTGGAAATGCTAGTCCAAAAAGGAGCAAAATCTATTACCTTAGGAAAAAGAATTTTAAGAACAGAAACAGTTGGAATGTTATTAACTGGTATTTTAATGTACGAGCTAGAAAATGAGGAGGAAAGAAAATGATAAAAAAACAAGAAGTAACAAATGAACAAGCTATCCTTCAGGAAATTGAAAAACAAAAACAAGAAAAGAAAAAACTACCGAAAGAACAACTAGACCATATTCATAAAAGAGTATTTACTAACTTGATGATAGCTACCGTTATCATTCTTTATTTCATTTTTGTTATATTAGGATATGTGAATATTAAAAGAGAAGCGTTTTTAATTGATTTAAGAGTATTTAGTCTAGCTATTTTACTAGGAGCAATTCTTCTTTTTGAGAAAAGCTATCAAAAGGATAATGGAACGATTTGTATCTATGGAATAGAAACGTTAGCTTTGGCTATTGTTACTTTGGTTAGTATTTATGTTTGTATTTTATTTGAAACAAAATTTATTCTATTAGTTGCTATTGCTTCTTATTCCTTTGCTATTTATTACATTGCAAAGGCAATTGTTATTCATAAAAAAATGACAAAAGAGTATTTAAAAAGCTTAAGTGATATTAAAGAAATTGTGAAAAAAGAAGAACCAGAAAAGGTGATTCAAACCAAAAAGAAA
>DBFJJM010000094.1:0-2378 GCA_048393175.1 Candidatus Merdicola sp. | reverse complement strand
GGAACGGGCTCGAACCGTCGACCTCTAGCGTGACAGGCTAGCGTTCTAACCAACTGAACTACCAGGCCGTAAAACAAAAAAAATTAGTTTTACAAAACTAGTTTTTTAAAGAAATGGTGGTCGCTATAGGGTTCGAACCTATGACCCCCTGCTTGTAAGGCAGATGCTCTCCCAGCTGAGCTAAGCGACCGTATTCTTTCGACGAAATTTAGTATACTAAACTTTTTAAAATCTGTCAATAGTTATTTGTATTTTTTTCTAAAAAAACAGGAGCCCTTTAAAAGCTCCCATTTGATTATTGTATTTTTTAAAACAATTTCATTATTTATTGTTTACTAATTCTTTTAATGCTTTACCAGCTTTGAATACTGGAGCTTTTGAAGCAGGTATTTTGATTTCTTCTTTCGTTTGTGGGTTTCTTCCTTTTCTAGCTGCTCTTTTTCTTACTTCAAAAGAACCAAATCCAACTAATTGAACTTTGTCACCTTTTACTAATGCTTCTGTAACAACATCAACTAATGCATTTACTGCTGCTTCAGCATTTTTCTTTGTTTCTCCTGTTTTTGCAGCTATGGCTGCTACTAAATCACCTTTGTTCATTTAAATTACCTCCTGTAAAATGTTTATGTAGTACTATTACAGCCTACTACTTTAAGATATTCGCCAATTTCTGATAAAATCCTTCTTTTTTTTATAACTTTTTTCTTTTAATCCGTTTTCTCTCTAAGGTTTTTTCCATTTCCATCCTTTTTATGAGATTTGTCTTTTCGCCTTTTCTTTATATATACCAAGCCTTTCAAGGATTTTATAGAGTTTTTGACCATAAGGAATCATATAAATATCTTCTTTTGTTAAAACCTTTAAAGTAAGTATAGCTAATAAGTATACAATAATAGCTACTACGATTGCGATTATTGTAGCCAATTTTGCAGCAATTATTCCTTGTAATAGTATATAGATAAAATAAGAACATATTGCCATCATGGTTGTTGCTAAAATAGGTTTTAGCACAAATTTAGAAAAGGGCAATTCCAATTTAACATTTTTTCTTAAAACATTAAAAGCAATACAAAAAGCTACCATATGACAAAGAACCGAACCAATTGCTGCTCCATTTACACCAATGGCTGGAATGGGAACTAAAATTAAGTTTGTAATTAATTTTACTATCATTCCAACTCCTAACGATATAGCAGGTACCATTACTTTCCCAATTCCTTGCAAAGTACCATTAATCGTCTGGTCTAAAATAGTAAAAATAATAGTAAGAGCTGAAATTTGTAAAACTAATGTTCCGCTTGTCGCATTTGGAAATAATAAATCTAAAATTGGCTGTGCAAAAACAATCATTCCAACTGTACAAGGAAGTCCAATTAGCATACTAGCCATTAACGAAAAAGACACCCTTTTACTTACTGTTGCCTTTTCTCCTTTTGCAATCGCCGCAGAAATAGCAGGAACCAAAGCAGTAGCAAAAGCAATATTAATCGATAAAGGAAGGGATGTTAAAGTATCTACCTTTCCACTTAAAATACCATATTGTACTTTCGCATCTGCTTCTGACATGAATGTTTTCAAATTTCTTACTACTGTAAAAGAATCAATATTTTTATTAAAAGAAGACATAATTGCACTAAGAGACATAGGAATCGAAACACATAAAATATTTCTTACAATTGTCTTTACTCTTTGATATTTATAATTAACTGTTTGTTTAATTTCTCTTGCAATTTCTCTTCTTTGTCCTTTATAACAAGAAAATAGATACATAAAACTCAAGAAAATAGACAAAGTAGTTGCAATATTTGCTCCTGCTGCCATCCAAACCGTATTTCCACTTGTAAAAGCAAAAATAAGCTCTACAATCATAATGGTAAAAATCGCTTTAAACACTTGTTCTAACGTTTGAGATTTGGCCGTTACTTTCATCGTTTCTCTTCCGTTAAAATAACCTCTCATAACAGATGCAATTGAAACAAAAAATACAGCTGGTGATAGAGCAATTAGTGTATATTTAGCCTCTGGTATTTGGAGCCAAGAAGTAGCAATTAAGTCTACTCCTAAAAAAAGAATAAGTGTACCGATTAAACCTACTAAGGCAAATGTAGCAAAAGCAATTTTGAAAATACGATAAGCTCCTCTATGGTCTCCGGATAGCTGTCCTTTCCGAGACTAATTTGGAAATTGCATTCGGAACACCAATAGAAGAAAGAGTAAGAAGCAAAGCATATATCTGATAAGCACTTAAATAAATAGCATTACCTGCATCGCCAAAATTCTCTTTATTGGTTAAATATAGCGTATAAACTAATCCAAGTAGCTTGATTAATATTTGGGAAAACATTAATGAAAAAACTGCTTGCATGAAACTTTCTTTT
>DBFJJM010000093.1:0-15353 GCA_048393175.1 Candidatus Merdicola sp. | reverse complement strand
AAATTATCCCAAAAAATAAAACGGTAACAATCACAAAAGAAAAAATTGCTACTAACATAATTTTTTGTTTAATATTTTTCAAAATAGAAACAAAGAGAAAATTTTCAACTTGCTCTTTTCTTTTCCATTTCCTTGTAAGGCAAAATAGCATTTGAGATACAACATAATAATCTATACAATACATAATTATCATAAAAATAGGGTTATAATGTATTTTTCGAAAAGCAAGAGTAGACAAAAAGAATAATAGTAACAAAATTAAGAAAAACCCTTCATAGTATAATTTATCCCAAAAAGTTTTGTTTTCTTTCGCTTCTTTTTTTAACAAGTAAGAAATAAGAACAATTACTAATCCTATTAGGATAACTTCTGCAAAGACAAGAGGTATGGCATATTTACTATATTTTTCATATTGCTCTTTATTCATTTTAAATTTATCATTTTTACTAAAATCATTAATACGAACATAAACTGTTAATTCTCGCAGTTTACTCTGGTCTGCTTGAAAACCATGATTTTGCAAATTTCCTACATTTGTTATGGCTTTTTTATTTAACTCACAAATGTAATAATAAGGAGAAAGCATCCATTGTTCTTTTTTTTCTTGCAAGTTGATTCCTTGTTCTAAATTACTTAGTACAATTTTTCTCCCTCCCCACCATGTGGTAATATCAGCAATATATTCAATATTAGTATCCCATCGATTCACGTTACTAAACTCTTGCTCGTTTACATTATCTTCCCAAATTCCCCAATAAATGGCTTGTTCTATTTCTGCAATACTCAATTCGAAATCTTTTATAAACGTGCTAGAATCTTCATATTTTTTTATCGTAAAAGGTTCTGCCCCAAACCTTTGAATTGCAGAAATATGCATAATAGTAAGCATCATTAATAATGTGACACAAAGGAAGAGTAAAATCTTTATCACAACTTGTTTCTTTCCCTTTTCTATTTGTTTTTCTTCCACTTATTTTCTCCTTTATAAATTTTCCATTTTATACCCTAATCCCCATATAGCTTTTAGATATTTGGGTTCTTTTGGATTAATTTCAATCTTTTCTCGAATATGGCTAATATGAACTACTACTTTTTTTTCATAACCATCAAACGGTTCTTTCCAAACATTTTCATAAATCTGTTTTATAGAAAAAACTTGTCCCTTATGTTGTGCTAAAAAGTATAGCAGATTATATTCAATAGGAGTTAACTTAATCAGTTCTCCATCTACTTTCACCTCTTTTGTTTTATCATTAATAGTTAATCCATCTATCTTTAAATCTTCAGATTGTGCCAAATTTCCCAATTGTAAATATCTTCTTAAATTAGACTTGACCCTAGCAAGTAATTCTAAAGGTTCAAATGGTTTCGTAATATAATCATCTGCTCCTACATTTAACCCCATAATTTTATCTGTGCTTTGTGTTTTAGCAGAAATAAATAAAATGGGTACAGAACTCATTTTTCGAATTGCCCTTGCAGTACTGATTCCATCTAATTTTGGCATCATAACATCTAATAAAATCAAATGAACTTCTTGCTTTTTTAGAGTCTCTAATACCTCTTGTCCATTTTTGCATTGTGTTACTTGATAACCATCTTCTTCTAGATAAATACGAATTGCCTCTGAAATATCTTTTTCATCATCTGCTACTACAATATGATACATTTCTTTTTCCTTCTTTCTATTCCATTATAACACAATATAGATTGGCTGCATTCATTCTTTGTAAATATTGTATTTTTTTATCTTTTAACAACAATTTTATATTCTCTTCGTCTACTCCTTCATTGCACATCAAAATAAAAGAAAACTCTTGCTGTTGCAAAACCTCTTCTATTTTAGTTAAGTTAGAAGCATCTAAAATAATTGATTTTTCACATAACGTAAAAAGATAAATGTCATCTAAGAAGCGGTTATTGTCTACATTAAACACAGAAATAATGGGCTGGTCTAATTGTTTTACTTTTTGTGAAATGGAATGATATTTTGTATAAGTAAGCTCTGGTTGTATTTTCAAAAAGCAACTACTTTGTAAGAGAGCAAGAAAAAGTAATATGGTAAGAAACATGCTATTTTTGGCACTCCATCCTATCTTCAGAAAACTTTTCGCTAGGTAAATGATTCCAATCACACTAACCGAATAAATTGGCATTAAGTATCTTAGTTCAATAAAAGGTGCTGTTATTACAATTACAATAAAATAGGCTATAACAGGAAAAAGAAGAAAATAGGATTTAGTATATAGGTGCAAAGACCTCCTTTTTTTAAAATAACAAAGAATACCTATTAACAATACTAGAAAAGGCAAAAGATAGTAAAAGAATCCTTTATTGCCAAGCCATAAATAACCAAGTAAAGAAAACAAGACTTGCTCTTTTGTTTTCTTATGAGATAGGCCTCTTTCCCCTGCTAAAATATGCTCTATCGCATAAGGAAAGATAGCAAGATAAATTCCTGCTGATAGGATAATACTAATCCAGTATGAAATCATACTCTCTTTTTTCTTATGTTTGATGCAATGGTATGTATAAATGCTAGCTTCCACAAATGCTACTAAAAAGAAATAATAATGAGTTAATCCCCCGAATAACAAAATAACTCCCAAAAAGAAACATTGCGTAACACTTATTTTGCTTTTATGATACTGTTTTAAATGCCAATAAGTAAGAAGTAGCACAAACAGATTAGCAAGTTCATACATACGAATATATAAAAAGCTCTCCAGTCCAATTAAAATACACCCATTTACAAAACATGCTAGCAATGCATAAAATGGATTTCGAAAAAGCTGTTTTCCAATGAAATATACTAAAATAGTAGAAAAAGAAAAAATGACTAAATTTAAAATAAGTCCTGACCATTTTGTAAAGTGTTCGATGGAAAAACAAGCACTTATTCTTAGTAAAAAATAATAAAATGGTGGGTGTACGTCATTTTTTTGATTTTCATAGACAGGTGAGAAATCTTTTGCTTCTTCTTTTTCTATTTCTAAATAATCCAAGTAATACTCTTTTGTATGCCATTGATTCAAAAAGTCAGAATTATCCGTTATATTTAATTTATCATAATTCATAAGTCCATAAGAATAAGCTTCATCCATATGGAAATATTCTTTTTGACTCCCTAAATAAAGCCTAATGCCTATTAGAATACATAGGATAAGTAGAAAAAGAAAGACAATGCTTTTCTTGTTTTGCTTCATCTTTTTCCCTCCTCATTAAATGATTTTCTTGCATAAAATAAGCTGGTCTATTTCTTGTTTGCTCAAAAATTCTTGCAATATATTCTCCTATTATTCCTAATACCAAAAACTGTAAGCTCATCATAAATAGGAAACCGGCTAATAAAAATAGAAAAAAACTAGAAACAGGTATAAAAGTAAGAATACTATTTACTACTCCTCCTATCACTAAGACAAAGGATAAGAATAAAAATAGGATTCCTAAATAGATTGTCCATCTAAGTGGTTTCGTAGAAAGAGACGTAATTCCATCGATTGCCAAATGAATCAGTTTAGAATAATTCCATTTTGTTTTTCCAGCAATACGTTTTTGTCTATCAAATAGCACTTCTTTTTTACGGAATCCAATAAAATCAAATAAGCTTTTTGAACATCTACTTACTTCTCTCATAGAGCAAATCGCTTTTACACATTTTTTATCAAGCAAACGATAGTCTCCTGTATCTTCCTGTATGTTCACATCCGATAATTTTTGTAAAACACGATAATATATTTTTGAAGTCCATTTTTTAAAAAAACTTTCTCCTTCACGAGATTTTCTTTTCGCAAATACGTCATCATATCCTTTTTCCCAATAAGAGATAAGACTTGGTATTAATTCTGGTGGGTCTTGTAAATCTGCATCCATTAAAATAACTGCATCATAAGACAAAGAATCATCAAGTCCTGCTAAAACAGCAATTTCTTTGCCATAATTTCGAGATAAATTTAATAAATGGATGCTTGAATCTTTTTTCATAATTTCTTGCACTTTTTGCATACTATTATCTGTACTTCCATCATTTACAAATAAAATAGAGCAAGAATAGTTTTTTATCTGATGAAGTACTAGAGTTAAACGGTCATATAAAAATGGAAGACTTTCTTGTTCATTATAAATTGGTATGACAATATTTATTTTTTTCATCTTTCCTCCCCCTTTTGTCTAAACTTTATCAAATAAAAGTTAAGAAAAAAGGTATAGAAAAGTTAAGATTTGGTAAAAAAGACAAAGCAAAACTGCTTTGTCTTAATCTTGGATATTTTCTTGTCGTTTTCATTTTCTGTTTGGCTTTCTTTTGATTTGTAAAACCTTTTGTATATCGTCTAATAAAGAAAGCTCTTCTAATTCTAGCATAAGCCATTTACCATCATGATAAGTGGTTGCTTCATCATATTGCTTCAAAAATTCTTTTGAAAAATCTTGTCTCTTTTCTTCTATTTTCTTTCTTTCCTCTTTTCCAAAAATAATCATAAAACCTAAGACATCTTTTTTTAAGTAAAAAGCACATAGGGTTTTTCCACCTTTTCGATATTTGTATTCATAATCCCATTTTTTTGTAACAACCGTCCATTTTTTATCCATTTCATAATTTTCCTCTATAAAACGGTCAATTACTTCAAATATCTTCTTTTTTTGTATTCCAATCAAACCTGTCATATCGTTACAACAACACTGTTCATTTTTGCATTCACAATTAGGATTGAATCCTTTGGCACATTCTTGTGTACAATTACATGCTATTTCTTCCATGTTTCTTTCTTTCTTTTTTCTTATTCTTCTCTCATTTGTTTTAATAAGTTTTCAATACTTTCTCTCGAAGTAGAAGCTCCTGCCATCACTCCTATTGTTCCTTGCTTTGAAAATGACTTTTTTGTTAACTCTGTTACTTTTTCAATATAGATTACATTACTACACTGTTGTTTCGCAATTTCATATAACTTATTGGTATTAGAACTATGTTTGCCTCCTAGAATAATCATGGTATTTACTTGTTTGGCTAGGCTACTTGTTTCTTCTTGTCTGAAACGAGTAGCATCACAAATTGTATTTTCTATTTTTAATACCAAATTAGGATAGCCAAATAATTCAATCTTCTCTTTTAGCTGTTTACAATAAAAATGAAATTTTTCTAAATGAAACGTAGTTTGCGAAAAAATAAATACTTTTGTTAATTTACTCTCCTTAAATTGCTCGATTGCTTGTAAAATGTCTTTTTCTGTTTCAATAAGAGAATAATGCTTTCCACAAAAACTCTCTGTTCCGATACTTTCCGGGTGTCCTTTTTCACCAATATAGAAAAGATAATATTCTTTTTGAGCATAATACTCTGCTTGTTCATGTATATGTAATACTTTGGGACAAGTCAAATCAATTACTTGTATTTTTTTCTGCTTTGCTTGCTCATAAATTTGTTTCGAAACTCCATGAGCACGCATAATAACTTTATCGTTTGCTTGTTTGATTTCTTGTATTACTGTTAGCCCTTTTTTTGTTAATTCTTCCATCACTTCTTTATTATGAACTAAGTCTCCTAAACAATAAAGTGGCACATTTTTTTCTAATTCTTTTTTCGTTTCTTCTACTGCTCTTTTTACTCCTCCACAAAAACCAGCAGTCTTCCCTAGAATAACTTCCATCTATTCCTCTTTCTTCCTTTTTAGCTTAGCTATTCGTTTGTTTGCTTTTTACTATATAGTTCCAAGAATCTTTACACATTTCTTCTAATGACTTTTCTGCTACCCATCCTAATTCTTGTTTTGCCTTTGTCGGGTCTGCATAACAAGTTGCTATATCACCCTGTCTTCTTTTTACTACTTTATATGGCACTTTCTTTCCTGTTGCTTTTTCAAATGCTTTTACCATATCTAGTACACTATATCCTTTACCTGTTCCTAAATTATATACCAAAAGTCCATGCGATTCTTTTTCTAATTTTTCAAGTGCATAAAGATGTCCTTTTGCTAAATCTACTACATGGATATAATCACGAACTCCTGTACCATCTGGTGTAGGATAATCGTTTCCAAAAACAGATAATTCTGGTAAAATACCAGCAGCAACTCTTGCTATATATGGCATTAAATTATTAGGTACACCTTGTGGCTCTTCTCCAATTAGTCCACTTTCATGTGCTCCTACTGGATTAAAATAACGTAAAATAACCATATTCCAAGTAGGGTCAGAACGATAAATATCTTGCAAAACTTGTTCAATAAACAGTTTAGTCGTCCCATAAGGATTTGTTGTTCCTCCGGTTTTGCAATCTTCTGTAATAGGAATTTTTTCTGGGTCACCATATACCGTAGCAGAAGAGCTAAAAATAAAGTTTTTGACTCCATACCTTCTCATGGTATCTAACAATACTAATGAACCGGAAAGGTTGTTTCGATAATATTCAATTGGTTTTTGTACCGATTCTCCTACCGCTTTATATCCTGCGAAATGAATCACAGAATCGATTTGGTTTTCTTCGAATACATTTTTTAATTTCGGTTCATCACTATAGTCGATTTCATAAAATTTAATTTCTTTTCCCGTAATTTTTTTAATAGTATCTAATACTTCTGGCTTACTATTGGAAAAATTATCAATCATGACTACTTGTTTTTGTTTCTTTAATAGTTCTATCACAGTATGACTTCCAATATATCCAGCACCACCTGTTACTAATACTGCCATCTTTTTCCTCCTACTTATTTATTTTCTTTATTATATACAAAAGAGTTTGAAACCTCAACTATTATTTTAATAAATCGTAAAACAATTTTCATACTATAAACTTTTATGTTTTTTAAAACATAAAAACATTATTCTTCTGATTCTTACTCTAAATCACTTTCAAAAGGAATTTCGAGTTGTTGGATATAAGCTAACACTTCCTCTATTTTCACACCATAGGAATGGCAAATTTCTTGTAACTGACTCATTTTTACATTTCTCCTCATTGCTAATTTTGCTATTTCTTTTATTAACTTTTCTTCTGAAACTTCTTTGGATTTAGTCTCTTTTTGTTTACGTCCTGTTTTTCTTTCTCCTAAAATACCATATTCTGTTAAGATTTTAGTCTCTTCTTCACTATGCTTTGTTTTTGCACGTCTTTCTATGCCTACTCTATTTCCTATATTCATTTCCCCATCTAGCGTTTTATGTTCTGCTACTATCTCATTTGCATTAAATCCTTGTTTTTCTAGTTCTTCTCTTAATGTATGCGATTCTGTCGTAATTTTCCCAGTATCTAAACCTATCTGTTTTAACGTTTTCAATATGTCGATAAACTGACTTGTTTCAAGTTTAGGTTTACCGTTTCTAGGTTTTACCTCTCTTTTTCCTAATATTCCATACTTTATTAAGTCTTTTCTTTCTTCTTCTGATAATTCCTGCTCTTTTACTCTTATGCTACTTACTTTATTTCCTATATTCATTTCCCCATCTAGCTCTGCATGTTCTGCTACTATCCCATCTGCATTGAATCCTTGTTTTTCTAATTCTTCTCTTAATGTATGGGAATCTGTCGTAATTTTTCCAGTATCTAAACCTACCTGTTTTAACGTTTTCAATATGTCGATAAACTGACTCGTTTCAATTTTCGGTCTACTTTTTCTATGTTTTGTCTCTCTTTTTCCTAGTATTCCATACTTTATTAAGTCTTTTCTTTCTTCTTCTGATAACTCCTGCTTTTTTGCTCTTATACTACTTACTTTATCTCCTATGTTCATTTCTCCATCTAGCTTTTTATGTTCTTCTAACATCTCATCTGCATTAAACCCTTGTCTTTCTAATTCTTCTCTTAAAGTATGTGGTTTTGTTGTAATGACTTTTGTATTGAAACCTGCTTGTTCTAATACTTCTATAAACTGCTGTGTTTGACTTTTATTTCCTACTGTCTTTTTTCCGAATATTCCATATGTTATTAACTTTTCTCTTGCTTCTTCTGATAACTCCTGCTCTTTTGCTCTTATATATGCTAATTTATTTCCTATGTTTATTTGTCCGTTTAGCATTTTATTCCTTGTTACTATCTGCTCTGCATTAAAGCCTTGCTTTTCAATGGCACGATATATGGTACAGGAACTAACTGGAATTTTATCTGTTTTTATTCCTTCCTTTGCTAATTCTTCTAATATTTGTAGTATTTTTTCTACTGTAACTGCATTTACCATGATACAACTCCTTATTTTTGCTTGTTTTAAAATAAAATAATTACTTAGCTTCAGAAAACCTTTATTAAAAGGAAATTCTAACAACTCCAATTCAATTTACTACTATTTTACTACTTGCATATATATTAGCCTTGTATGCTGCTAAAGTCTTATAAATATTCTCCAAAATCAAAATATAGCATTACTTATATCTTCCATTTTATTGATAAAATACTAATTATATAGATTTTATCCAATCTAAAACTAAGAAACCAATTTTTTTTTCTTTACCGTTATAAAAATGATTTGTATTATCAATAATTTTATACTGAAAATCATTGCAATTCGTAGCTTTGTTTTGTATTAAATCTAAATGTAAATAATTATCTGTTTCATTTGAGCCTGAGAAAGTTAATATTGGGACATCTACAGTTTCAATCTGATACCAATTTTCTGAATAAGACATAATTGGTAAATTATCTAGATTAGAGTTTTTGTTGAACCAATTATAATAAGTTTGCGAACTCATATACATATAATCTTCAATTAAATTACTGAGAATTTTAGTTGGTTTGCCATTATCAATATTTTCTTTAGCTTCTTTAATAAGTTTTTTATAGTCAGTTTGACGATATAAGTAAAGTCCCATCATATCTGGAGCACTTGCAAGTACTAAACCTAAAATAGTTGGGTATTTCTTATAATAATAATATCAATTTGTTACATCCATAACTATGCCCCATCAAAATAAATCTTTTATAACCTAATTCTTTTGCTTTTTTTAAAGCCAAATCAATGTCAATAATACAATCCTCAAAAATCTCATACATGCTATCATAGGTAATCTTAAACCATCAACCGTATAAGCATCATTAATAAATTCTGTATTCATAAATTAATTCTCTCTCTTTCAAATTATTATTTTCTTATCAAATACATTATATCACACTTTATAAAGTTTGTTACATACTACACTATACAGGTAACACCATTCCTTATAGTTAGGTAGTCAATCATGACCTCGCCACTTGCCCTGCAAAATGACATGTATTGTATCACTATTTTGTATAAAATGGATAGTATCTTATTTTTTCTCTAGACAAATTATTCTTTTTATCAAAAAAGAATTGAACGATTAACTAAATTCAATTCCTCCTTTTGTCGTTTTTTATTGGTTTTTATATAATTGTTGATACATTGTATAATCTCTTAAAATCTTTCTTACATAGCGATTTGTCTCTTTATATGGAATATTTTCCGCATCGCTTCCATCGGTTTGAATCGTACCATTTCCAATCCATTTGTCCACATTTCCGCTTCCTGCATTATAAGCGGTTAAAGCTATTGTAATATTTCCATACTTTTCTAATAAGCTGGCAAAATATTTTGTTCCTAAACAAATATTTTTCTCTGGGTCATACAAATCTTCTTTTTGGTACTGCATTTTTAGTTTTTTAGCTGTATCTTCCGCAGTAGCTTGCATTAATTGCATGAGTCCTACCGCATTACTTTTAGAAACAACATCTGGTTTAAAATTACTTTCTGCTTTGATAATAGCAAAAATTAATAAAGGGTCTACCTTATTTTCTTCTGCATAATGGGTAACATAGGATGCATATTTTTGAGGATAAAATCTCTTTAGCACAATATTTTGTATTTTTACAACACCTAATAAAACATACAATATTAAAAAAATAGCAATTACACTAATGATAACTCTCTTCTTTCGTTTTTGGGTCAATGTGACTCTCTCCTTTAAACTTTATTTTGCTTCATACCAGTTTTTAGCCTCAGACATTTCAATTTCTAATGGTATGTCTAACAGGATAGCATTTTCCATCGCATTTTTTAAAATTTCTTTTACTTGCTGTATTTCCTCTTCTGCTGTTTCAATGATTAGTTCATCATGTACTTGTAATACTAATTTCGATTTTAGATTCTTATTTTTTAGCTCTTGATAAACTTGAATCATAGCAATTTTCATAATATCTGCTGCTGTTCCTTGAATGGGTGTATTCATAGCAGCTCTTGCTCCAAATTGACGAATGTTATAATTACTTGATTGAATTTCTGGAATATATCTCCTACGATGAAATAATGTTTCGACATAGCCTTGTTTTTTGGCAAGTTCTACAATATCGTCCATAAACTGTTTAATGCCACTATACTTTTCTAGATATTGGTCTATATATTCTTTTGCTTTTTTACGAGATACTCCTAATTGTTGTGCTAATCCAAAATCACTAATTCCATAAACAATTCCAAAATTAACTGCTTTGGCATGTGACCTTTGCTCTTTGGTTACCTCTTCAATTGGAATATTTAGTACTTTAGAAGCGGCTTGTTTATGAATATCTTCATGATTTAAAAAAGCATGAATCATATTCTCATCTTTTGAAATATGGGCTAATACTCTTAATTCAATTTGAGAATAATCTGCATCAATATAGATATAGCCATTAGCTGGTTTAAATACTTTTCTTAAACGTTTTCCTAGTTCAATACGAGTGGGAATGTTTTGTAGATTTGGTTCCGTAGAACTAATTCTACCAGTTGCTGTTATAGTTTGGTGAAAATAGGAGTGAATTTTTCCTGTAACAGGATTAATATATGGTATTAATCCTTCTACATAAGTAGAATTTAATTTAGATAAACTTCTATATTCTACTATTTTAGCTATAATAGGATGTTCTTCATATAGCTTTTCTAACACATCTTCTGCTGTAGAATATCCACTTTTTGTTTTTTTATGAACAGTTAGTTGCAACTTATCAAAAAGAATCTCTCCTAATTGTTTAGGAGAATTAATATTAAATTCTTCTCCTGCTAAATGATAAATTTCTTGTGTAAGGGTTTGGAGTTGGCTTTTCAATTCTTTTCCAAACTCTTCTAATTCTGCTTTATCCACATACATCCCCTGATATTGCATTTCGGCTAATACTTCTACCAGTGGCATTTCAATCGTTTCAAATAGTTTTTTCTCACCATCTTGTTCTAGCCTATCGATAGTATGTTCATATAACTTTACAATAACAAAACAGCAAAGAGCAAGATATTGTTTATCATATTCACTTTGTTTTGGTTCTTCTTCGATGGTATCAAATAAATTCATTTGGTCTTGTTCTGGTTTATTTTTTTCTATTTGACTTAAGTATTGCTCCATATCCAAATCTAAATATTGTTTTGCTACTTCCTCTAATTGATATTTAATATTAGTAGGGTCGACATCATAAACTGCAATTTCTGCATCATAAACAAAACCGTTTGGCTGAACTCCTATTTGTTTTAATAAAATATAGTCTTGTGCTAATTGATAACCAAACTTTTTAATTTCTTTTTCTTCAAATAAGTCTTTTAAAAAAGTGAAAAAATTGGAATCTTCTTCTGTTATTTCATATACTTCATTTGTCTGTCTATTATAGATAGCTAGTGCTTCTATTTTCTTTTTGATAATTTCTTCTGGCTGATTACTTGTCTTAGTAGCAAAAGAATAAAAAAGTTCTTTTTGCTCTTGTAGTATTGTTTTTATTTCTTGTATTGTTTTTTCTACTATCGTAAAGGAGATTTTTTCTTCTGCTATATTGCTATTTTGCAAGTTTTCTGTTCTTAACTCGAAGCGGTCAATATAGCGGTTAAATCGTAGTTTTTGAAATAGTTCTAATACTTTTTGTTTATCCCACTGTTCTACTTTATACTCTTCTATGTCTAAGTCTATCGGAACCTCTAAATTAATCGTTCCTAAACTGCGAGAAAGAAGAGCTAAATCTTTATGATTGATTAAATTTTCTCTTGCTTTTCCTTTTACGTCATCTTCTCCTTTTTGTATTTTTTCATAAAGAGAATCAATCGAACCATATTTTTGAATTAAAGATAACGCTGTTTTTTCTCCAATTCCTGGAACGCCCGGAATATTGTCAGAAGAATCTCCTTGTAATCCTTTTACTTCTATTAATTGTTTCGGATTAACTCCATAAATTTCCTCTACTTTTTTGCGGTCAAAATCATCTACTTCGGTCTTTCCCATTTTTGTTCTTGGTATATGAATGGTTACATTATCTGTTGCTAGCTGAAACGTATCCCTATCTCCAGATAAAATAACAACTTCTAGTCCTTTTTCTTCCCCATAAACAGAAAGCGTTCCTAAAATATCATCTGCTTCATACCCTTCTTTTTCTATTATTTTAATATTCATTGCTTGCAATACTTCTTTTATAATTGGTAATTGAGCTACCAATTCTTGTGGCATTCCTTTTCTGGTTGCCTTATATCCTTCATACATTTTATGTCTTTGCGTAGGTGCTTTTAAATCAAATGCCACTACAATATGAGTTGGGTTTATCTCTTCTATCACTTTAAATAAAATGGCTAAAAATCCATATACTGCATTGGTATAAGTTCCATCTGGAGTCATTAACATTTTATTTCCCATAATCCCATAAAATGCTCGATTTAAAATGCTGTTTCCATCTACTAATAGTAATTTACTCAAAGTTCACTTACCTCTTTCTTTTTTATTTTAATACATATAGGTAGCAATATACAAAGTATCTCCTAAGCATATATAGTCTCGGTTTTGTTTGCTCATCTGCATCAAAATTCCTTGTTTTTCTGTTTTCGTTAAGCTCTTTTTTTGCAATTTCCTTCCTGTATAATAGTTTATCACACCATCTGCTGCCCAATCACAACGTACACTATTATAACTAAGAACAGAAAGATTCGGTATTTGTTTAAAATACGCTTTTTGTAATTGGTTTCCAATCGTAATTATTCCAATATTTTGAACCGCTATGTCCGCTTCCTCTTCATACTGTTTTATCTGCTTTTCTATACTTTCTACTTGTTTTCTTTCTAATTGATTTACTTTTCTATGCTGCCAGGTTATTGTAAGCACATTATATACATTCAAAATAAAATACGCAAGTAATATCACAAGTAATATTTTCTGAAGTACACTTTTGTTTTCAAAACAATCTGTCTTAGCATAAAGATAAAGAAATAATAGTCCTACTAAAGCTCCCATACAAAAATGTAATCTCCCTGTATAAAAAGAACTTAGCGTGATTATAAAAATAACAAATGAGCTAAGAATCGTAATAATGGTAATAAAGAAGACATCTAGTAAAATATGTTTTTCCTTTTTAGCCATCCAAACATAGCACCAAACAGTAGTAAGAATAGTCAAGACAAAAGCAAGCAATAAATAAGGAGGAAAAAGATGTGCAGTTTTAATAAAAACATTATCTATATGGGTAAAAATATATCCCAAACGGTAAAAAATTTGACCTAACTGTCCTAATCTAGTTTGCTCTACTCCTAAAAAAAGTTCTATTAATTTTACTTCTCCTACATTTACCAAAGCTGCTGCTAGTCCTAATAATCCACATTCGAATAGAGTTCTAATTACTTGTTTTATCTTGTTTTGTTTTGAAATAAGAGTCATGACAAAAGTAAATGCAAAAAACAAGCCGATTGTTCCTTGATAACACATTACCCCTAGTATTAATAAACCAAATGTTTTCCATAAACGAAACTTGGTATTTTTTAATAATTGTTTCGTAGCTAGTACATAAAATAGTAAACTTAGTGCCATTACAATAGATTCTACATAATGTAAGTTTTCCATATACATAAAATGAAAAATACATAAAAAGCAAATCGTATTTAAAATCCATTCTGTTTTTTTATTTTGAATAGGTTTTACTTCTAATACCATACTACGAATCACCATAACAACGAAACTAGATATCACTAATGCTAAAAAAGTAAGTAAAATAACATAAATATTGATAGGAATAGATAGTAAATTTGCTACTAACCCAATTAGTCCCATAACAATTCTTCCATCTATAAAAGACCAATAAAAAGCATATTGTTCATAACCAACATTGATAATATTATAAGTATCTGAAGCATAATGCATTGTTAAATAACTTCCATAAAGAAAGCAACTAAACAGTAGTAGGATAAAAAATAACAAAATTTTTTTCTTTTTGGTTTCTTGCATATCTCTTCCTTTCTGTTTGTTTTATTTATTATCAAATATAACGCGATTCATTTTTTATTCTTTAATAAACTCCCTATCATTTCCATTTTTAAGTCGTTTTAATTCTAATTTGAGCTATTCTTATTGTCTATGTGATTTTTCTAAAACAATTGAGACTATAAATTTATTTCTTGTTCTTTCGTAAATATCTATCTTCCTCTGAGATAACTCATTATGACTACAAATTTATTTTAATTTTTTTATATCCTCTCCCATTATTTCAAGATAATCTTTTTCTGCTTGAGTTAAATGAGATTTCATATATTTGTCATACTCTCTATGTGCTTTTTCTAAAGCTTTTTCATGAGATATTTTTCCTGCTCCTTCTAATATTTCTTTATGTGTCATTGTTAAAAATCCGTCTAATTCTTTTATCCAATCTTTCATTGTCATAGGATGCATATTCAGTGCATTAATTTCTGCAACATCCAAATATGCTGACACCATTCTATTTAATAAATGCAGTTCTTTTTCTGATAAATAATTTTTAGCAATCTCCGTTTCGGATTCTGTAGGAACAGTTCCTTTAAAATTAGTTAATCCGATATTTTCTTTTTCACTATCTACTCTATTAAAAATCACTTCTGCTGCTGTATTTCCATGAACTGCATAATGCATTTTATTTTGAACAATTTTGAAAAATTCTTTTGTTTTTTCATCTCTTGCATCATAGTCAACGCTTGTAGCATATATATCTAATATTTTTCTCCAAAATACTTTTTCAGATGAACGTATATCTCTAATTTTTTCTAGTACTTCTTCAAAGTAAACTCCTCCACCATTATTTTTAAATCTATCTACATTCAAATTATATCCTTTAATTAGATATTCTTTTATCAATTTATTTGCCCATATTCTAAATTGAGTACCACGAATTGATTTTACACGATATCCAACTGATATAATTAAATCTAAATTATAAAATTTTGTTTTATATTTTTTACCATCTGAAGCAGTTGTCAAGTTTTCCTTGACAACTGAATTTTCATTTAGTTCATTTTCTTCAAAAATATTTTTTATATGTAGACTTATATTTTGTTTTGTTGTATCAAATAATTCTGCCATAGCGTTTTGCGTTAGCCAAACATTTTCATCTTCAAGTCGAACTTCTATTTTAACTTGTCCGTCATCCGAAGTATAAATAATAATATTATTATTTTTTT
>DBFJJM010000092.1:0-14541 GCA_048393175.1 Candidatus Merdicola sp. | reverse complement strand
GAACAATTATTCTGTAAAGTAATTAACATAATACATATATACATATATACATTTTGTATTATAAATATTTTAAAAATTTTTAAAAATACTATTGACATTTAATACAATTTGTAGTATTATAATTATATCGAAAGGAGATGAAACAAATGAAAAAATTTGTTATATATTTATCAATGTTTATAGCATTTATTTTATTAATAGGAGAATTTGAGGAAATAACATTTAGTATAATATCAATAAAATTAATTAGTTTATTTTATTTATGGTTAGTTGCAAAAGCAAATAATTATTTTTATCAAGGGGAGTGATAGTATGAAAGAATGTAATCAATATGATAATTGGTGTGAAAAGGAAAAAAGAACTTGTAATAATTGTTATTATGAAAGAAGTTATAATATGTCAGATGAAGAAAAGAAAGCAATAGAATGGCTTAAAAAAGCTGATTGGTTTTCAGCACGATTATATGCACCAACTATTTTAAATCTAATTGAAAAACAATCTAAAGAAATAGAAGATAGAGCTAAAATATGTAAAAATATACAAAAATTTATAAATAAAGATTATGTAGAACAAGAGTATATCAGTAAAGACAAAATAAAAGCAAAAATAGAGGAATTTAAACGAGTAAGAGATGAAATATTAAGAGAAGAAAAAGAATTTAATAGACCAATGATGACTTATGATTTAAAAAGAAATGACTATTGTGAAAAAATGTTACAATCACTTTTAGATGAGGAGGAATAAAATGGTAGAAGATATAGAAGAAGCACTACAAGAAAAATTTAAAAATTTGAAAATTGAAGTTGATTATGTTAAAATAAAAATGTATAGTATAAAAATAGGAACAAAAACAATATTTTACGAATGGAAAGACAATTTGACATTTTCTGCAAACATTGAAAATATAACATACTATATAAAAATAATTACAGGAGGTAAACAATGAAATATTTAATTTCGGGATTTATTGGCAAAGCGAAAGACTTAAAAATTGACAATTTTGTTATCAAAGGAAAAGTATGTTTATAAGGGAGGTAATGAAAATGACAAAAAATGAGTTTTTAGAAACTGTTTCAAAGTTAGTTGTTGAAGAAAACAACAGAAGAGGCAAACCCTTATTTCCTAGTGTAGTAATCGCACAGGCAATTTGCGAAAGTGGTTGGGGCGGGTCTCAAATAATGATGAAAGCAAACGCGATTTTTGGAATAAAAGCATTTTCGGATTGGAAAGGAAAAGTATACAATGCAAAAACACAAGAATGTTATGACGGATCAAATTATACAGATATTCAAGCTTGCTTTAGAGCTTATAATAGTTTAGAAGAAAGTATATCCGATTATTTTGATTTAATAACAAAGTCAGAACGTTACAGAAAAGCTTGTGTTTCAAATAGTCCGCTTGAATGTATAACAGCAATAAAAAATGGCGGATATGCAACAAGTCCGACATATATAAATACTATAATGTCAATAATCAATAGTAACAATTTAACAAAATATGACAATGTGGAAGATGTGGAAAACTCTGTTGATAACTCAAATAGATATATTATAGGAAAAAACTATACATTACAAGTTGACTTAAACGTAAGATATGGAGCGGGAACAAATAACGCAATTAAAAAATATAATGAACTAACAGAGGACGGAAAAAAACACGCATATAAACAAGACTATGCTGTACTACAAAAAGGAACAATTGTAACGTGTTTAGATGTAATAAAAAATGGAAATGATATATGGTTAAAAATACCATCTGGTTATGTTGCGGGAATATATCAAAATGAAATATATATAAAATAAATAGAGGTGTTAAGATGGAAATAATTGAAAAACCTATCAATGATTGGAAATATAATAAAAAAGATATAGTTGTATATGAAACCATTAATGAAAAAAATATTCAAATTTTAGATTTTAGTGATATTTGTAGCGATGGTTATTTAGGAAACAGTGACTATTGTTGTAAATTTATTAAAATAAAGCCTATATATGTATATATGAATTTGAATATTGCTTATAAATGCATTGTAAAAATTGATACATTATTATATAGATTCGCGAAAGATACTAAACCGATAGAAGTTGTATCCGATTTTGATAAATTAGGATTAAAAATTGATATAGATACACAAAATTATATTAAACATCAATTAAATTTAGATTAAATGTTAAAACATTAGAAAAATAATATATAAAATAGGAAGTGTAAAAAATGGGATTAGAATTAAGAACTGGAACATACGGACAATATTATGGAAACACTTATAATTCATCGAATACATTAACACGAAGTCAAATGGAGTTAAACGCGACATATATATGGCACTATTTAGGAAATCAAGGTTGGACAATGAACGCAGTCGCGGGAATGTTACGGGAATATGCAAAGCGAAAGTGCGATAAATCCTCGGACGTTGGCAAAGTGATATTGTAATGCCGTCCGACCCTACATATGCGGGGTATGGACTGGTACAATGGACGCCATACACAAAATATACGAATTGGATAGTAAATCAAGGATTTTCAGACCCGTCAGAAATGGACGCAAATATTTATCGTATATTATATGAAGTAGAAAATAATATACAATGGATAGCTACTAGTACATATAATTATAGTTTTAGAGAATTTACACAAAGTACAGATACACCATATAATTTAGGTATGGCTTTTTTAGCAAATTATGAAAGACCACTTGACCCGAACCAACCATCAAGAGGAACGCAAGCACAAGAATGGTATGAATTTTTAGGGGGCGTTATTCCGCCAACACCGCCGACACCAGGCGGAAGAACTAAAAAACACAAATTTCCTTGGGCGGTTATGACAAACAAAATAAGACAAAAACGACTATTTTAAAAAATGGTCGTTTTTTCTTGACAAAAAATTAAAAATATGAGTATAATAAATATGTAAATCAAAAGAGGAGGAACAAAAATGGAAACTTGGGCTCAACTTATAAGTTCTCTTGGTTTTCCAATTGTCGCGTGTATTTGTATGGCTATATATGTAAAAGAACAAACAAAAAACAACAGAGAAGATGTCAAAGAATTGAATGCACAACATAGTAAAGAAATGAACGCGTTCAAAGACGAAATTAAAGAGGCGTTAAACAACAATACAATTGCACTTACAAAATTATGCGAAAAGTTAGAAAGAGAGGAGGAACGATACAATGAAGTTAAGTAAAGAAGACTTAAAAAAGAAAATTACAGAAGTCGTTGCCGACGAAGACACACAAATTGCCTTACTTGAAGACATTGAAGACAGTTTCGTTGAATCAGAGGACGGCGACAAAGTCGAAAAGACAGCTTATGACGAATTAGAAATCAAATACAATGACTTAAAAGCTAAATACAAAGAAAGATTTTTAAAAGGCGAAGAAGTCAAAGAAGATGAAAAAGAAGACGGCGAAGAATTAAAAGAAGAAGAAGTTATTGACGTAAAAGAAATTTAATTAAAAGGAGGAAAAGAAAATGCCTAGTAAAACAGCATTATCTGCTAAAACAAGTGCAGAATTATTAAGTTACATTATAAATGTAACACCAGAATTAAAAGAAAATATTGATTTACCAGTTCAAGGCGAATCAATTCAACCAATAGGAAAAATAATCATAAATAATCAGAGATATAGAAACGCTTTTATAAATACAGTAAATTTGATTGGATTAACTGTTATTAAAAGAAATGGATGGGATAACCCATGGAATTTTACAAAAAGAGGAACATTACGTTTTGGACAACAAATAAGAGAATTAATAAACGATTTATGTAACGTTTATGATTATAATGAAAATTTTTCAAACAAAGAAAGATTTTTACAAACAGTCGTTCCAAATGTATTTAACTACATTCACGAAATAAACTTCCAAAAATTCTATCAAACAACAACAAGTGACAGTCAACTTGCAATGGCTTTTGATAGTGAAGACAGTTTATTTGATTTTATTGACAACGCAATTGCAATGTTATATGAGTCATTAAAATATGACACATATATTGTTGATAAATATATGCTATGTAGAAGAATTTTAGATGGAACAATGACATCAATTAAAATTGATGATTATGCAACATTGACACCACGTCAAAGAGTTAGTGCATTGAAATCAGTTTCAAATAAAATGACATTTAGAAGTCCAAACTATAACCCAGCGGGCGTTAGACGTGCAACATCATTTGACGACCAAATAATGATAATCAATACAGATTTTGAGGCAGATTTTTCGACAGAAGTTCTTGCAACTTCATATTTCAGAGATGAAGCCGATATGAAATCAAGACTTGTTTTAATTGACGGATTCAATTCACACGATACAAATAGACTAACCGAATTATTAGGAAGTGCATTTGTCAACTTTACAGCTGACGAACTAACACAACTTGCAACAATTCCAGCAGTTTTAATTTCTCGTGAGTGGTTTATGGATTATGATTACGCACTAGATACAGAAAGCGGAGAAAAACAAACAGAGTTTTACAATCCAACAACATTAGAAAATAATCACTTTTTACACGCTTGGCGAGTATTCTCAACATCTCCATTTGAAAATGGTGCAGTATTTACAAGCGATACGCCATCTGTAACAAGTGTCAGCGTAAGTCCTGCAACAGCAACAGTAAGCAAAGGACAAAGTTTACAATTAAGTGCAACAGTTGTAACAACTGGTTTTGCAAATAAATCAGTTGGTTGGGGAGTTGATGAAACATCAGAACAAGCGGGAGTTACAATAAGTCAAGACGGAAAATTATTTGTTCCATCTGATTTAACTGGAGTAACAACAATTACAGTCACAGCACAATCAATTTATGACAGTACAAAGAAAGGAACAGCAACAATCACAGTTGCGTAAACCTACTAAAAAGGTGCAACAAATAAAATGTTGCACCTTTTATTATAGAAGAAAGGAGAAAAGCAATGCAACGAAAATTAATTAATAGCCAACTTTCAAATTTCAAAACGTATAAAATGTATAAAAGACAATTATTAACGCTCGCAGAAAATGTTTTTGAATTTAAAAATATGCCGTCTTTTATTGATACTGCATATTTGAATAAACAACTATTGCGCAAGGGTGCAATTGCATTTTTTAAAGATGAAGTCATGGGGCTTTTAGCATTACCTTTCACAAACGTTGGAAATTTAGACGTTTACGGAAGACCAACAGCAATACAAGTAATCGCTAGAAATGGTTATACTAGAACATTAAAGACAGGCGAATTTATTATAATGTATGATAATAACGGACGCTATCCTTTATGGCTTGATATTCTACAATATGCAGAACGTATGGCACAAGCAACAAGAACAATTGACATAAATATTGCACAACAAAAAACACCGCGTTTTTGGAAGACAAAAGCAGAAAAAGAAAAATCAATTAGCGATATTGTAAACAATGTTGACGGATACGAAAACGTTGTTTTGACATATGAAGATGTTGACCTTGACGACACAACATTGGTTTTAGAGCCTGCACCATATGTCGCTGATAAAATTGGTCTTGACAAAGATAAAATATACAACGAATTTTTACGTTTAATTGGTATTGCAAATTTATCATATCAGAAAAAAGAAAGAAATATAAAAGATGAAATCACAGCAATGCAAGGCGGAACGGTTGCGAGTAGGTATAGTCGTTTCGAACCTAGACAAAAAGCAATTAATCTTATAAATGAAAAATTCGGAACAGAAATTGAAGTTCAATATTATGACGGAATACCTACAACAGCAAAAGATCTTGAACAATTTGACGAAGAAAACGAAGACGAGGGAGGCGACGAAATATGATTTTTCCATATATAGATAATAATTATTTTTTACCGTTTCCATTTATTCCCGCAAATTGTAAAAAGCCACCAACTGTTTATGCAATTTTAGAATCGATAGTAAATCCTGATGTAGACTTGAACGACCCATCACCCGAAGTAAAAATAAAAGATTTAGCAAAAGCTGGACGTAGTACAATATTTAATTTTGATTATCCTTTAACTTCTAATATAACAAAGGAAAAATTTGAAACAATGATACTAAATCATTTTTTGCAAAGGCGTATAGGTTTTGAAACTGTAACAGCTTTTCGTATTCAATTAGATGTAAAATTAAATGAGATTATGCCTTTATATAATAAAATGTTTGACGCATTGGAAAATTGGGAAATATTTAATGACGGAGAAAAAACAGTTAGAACTGGAACAGATAATAGAACGTCACAAAGTACAAATAATACAAGTAATCAATTAACTAACCATAGTACTACATCTACTAACGATGTATCAGATAGAAGAAATAGCGAACTACCTCAAAATCAGTTAGAAGATTTACGAAACGGTAGTTATGTTACAAATTATAATTATGATACAAATACTAATAACGGCGAGGATAACTCTACAAGTCAAGGAACATCACAAGTAACAAATCAAGGTACAGACAATAATGTATATAATGAAACAATAACAAGAACACCAGCCGACAAAATTGCAATATATAAAGAATTTCAAGAAAATATAAAATCAATATATACAATGATATTTGAAGATTTAGAATGTCTTTTTTATCAGTTAGTATAAAGAGAGGAGAGAAAAAATGAATAAATTTAATTATACAAATTTAACACCTTTTAAATGGTTTGTATTAGAAAATTTTCCATTTATTGAGGCAGATTTTGACGCTTTAACCGAATGGCAATTATTTTGTAAAATAGGTAAAGAAATAAATAAAATAATTAATAGTCAAAATACAGTTGGAAATGAAATGGAAACATTATCTCAAGCATTTATTGAATTACAGAATTATATAAATAATTATTTTGATAATTTAGATGTGCAAGAAGAAATAAATAATAAATTAAATGAAATGGCAGAGAGCGGAGAATTACAAGAATTAGTAAATAATATCTTTCAAGAATTAACACAAAAAATAGATGATTTTAATTATGTAAATGTTAAAACATTGGGAGCAAAAGGAGACGGGATAACAGATGATACAGAAATAATAAAACAAGCAATAGCAATGAATAAACCCCTTTATTTTCCAGATGGAACATATATTATAAGTGAAAGTATAGAAATTACAAATCCTGTAAATTGGTTAGGACAAGGAAATAAAACAATATTTAATTCTAGACCAATTTCGGATTTATACCCTAATTATGTTACACCATTATTTGATTTTAGTAAATCAAATAACATAATTTTAAAAGGATTTTCAAGTAATAATTCTACATTTAAAATTTATGAAACACCTACAGAGGATAAAACTTTTAAAGAACTTATGAAAGATAAATATATTTATGTAGAGAATGTTACTAATGACATTGAAAATAATAATATGAGTGGTAAAACAAATTGGCAAGGTATTTTTATAAATACACCAGCACCAGACAATTATACAAGAGATTTTCATAACGGAAAATATCCTCGATATGGGATTCAATTATTTAATAATAGCGGATATAACGCTATTGATATTGATAATAGAATATATGACGAAAATGGAGATTATGCAAAAGTTAGTGATAATTCAGCTATTGGAATTGTTGATGGCGTTCAAAGTTCTGCACCCGCATTTTTTATTGATATGCACGGTACTAGAAACGCAATAAACATAAAAAATAGAACTGGAGAAAATTGGGCTAATTCTACATCAAATCCTGATAGTGTTTTTCAAGTAGGTTACCAAGGACATTTAGCGATAGGCTGTAGTGTTTATGATGAAGAAGGTGCAAATGGAACAGGAACAATAAAATTAAAAGATAATAATCCATCAATTAGATTTTATGATATTAATAATCCAACTAATATTGGAGTGATACGAAACCAAGAAAATCAATTACAATTTGTTGCAAATGGCATTAAACGTAGTTATTATGATGCTAATGGTGTACATAATTATGATTATGGCTTAAAAATTAAACCTGTTTCAATTAATAAAAGTGGATTGATTTTTGAAAGTGAATATGGTTCAAATGGTAGTGATTATCATATATTTGCAAATAGTCAAGGACTTTTGAAAATGAACAGAACAAATAAAGATACTAATCTAATAAATGACAGCGGTTATACTATTCAATATAATATGAGTGGTACGACAGCTAGTAGACCTACATCAAGATTAGATAATAGTTGGCAAACAATAGGATTAATGTATTTTGATACAACTTTAAATAAACCGATTTGGTGGAACGGCACAAACTGGGTAGACGCAAATGGAACAACAGTATAAAAGAGAGGATATATATCCTCTCTTTTATTTGTTTCACGTGAAACTATACTATAACATTATCAAGATTATAATTGCCAACATTTGCGTGATTATGCCATATAGTTACACCTTTTCGACACGCGTTGTTTATTGTTTCCATAAATTTGCTTGGTACTTCGCCTGTTCCTATTTCTTCATTTCCGCCAATTTCAATATAATTCCAATATCTACGACCAGAAATGTTTGGATTTTCTAATTTGCAAATTTTATATCCAAATCGTGTGAAATAGTCGTCAATAATTTTTAAATATTCTGTTTTTGCTCTCATATGATGAAAACTAAAAAATGTAGAACGTGATGCAAAATTAACATCACCTGAATTATTGCCCCCCGAAATTGACGGCAACATAGTCGCTTCTCTAAATTGTCCAATTGTATTTGCAGCTACACCCGCAGTTGATATTAACGCTCCAACACCTACTGCCGCTAGTGGCGTCGCTGCTCCAGCTGTTGCAACAGATAAACCTATACCAGCAGCAGCTATTAAAACAGATGTTGCAATATTAACGCCGTTCTGTGTTAGCCAATTTGTAAAAGCGTCACTACTCCATGAACAAGTAGGAAATTTTGCAAGTGGTATGCTTTCGTTATAATTTTTATCAATATTTTTATAACCTCTTGGAACTAATCTAATTGAACCGCCGATTGATACAGAACATTCAACATCAACGCTAGGATTTTCTGCAATTTCATTATTAATATAAAAATCTTCATACTTATATATATTATAATTACCTACATTATTACTAATGATCATATAATTCATAGGATAAACAAAACATTTATTATTCTTTGGTGTATAATCACTAAAAGAATTAATTTTATTAAAATTATATGTTAATGTAACTGCTCTTGAAGAAGAATTTAATAAGTAAAACTCATAATTGTCAAAAATTTGACCACTGGTCTGATAATGTGTTGTTCCTATTGCGTCAACCAAAAATTTAGGAAGTATAAACATATTTTTTATACTTTCAATTTTATTTTTTTCGTTGACATGACCTAGAAAATTATTAATGTTTGGTAAACCTACACTGCCCTCAAATGCAGGAAATAAGAAATACCAACTACCAGTTAAAGAACCATTTATTTTTGTAACTCCTACATAATCCTTATCCGTTATAGGATTATAAGTACCTTCTATCACGTAATAAAATTGGTTTCTATCTTCTTCTGTATCAATAATAGGAAATGCCTCAAAACTTTCTTCTATTACATCTCCTATATCCAAATTTTCAGGAATAGTGTGTAAACCGACTGTGTCATCTGTTACGTGTTGTCTATTAATAAAACATTTTTTGGGTGTCCATTTATCAAACCAAGTCGACCACGCGTCAATCGTAAATTTAAGTTCACAATTTTTGTCGCTTTTGTAAATAACATCATCAATCCAAGCAAAAAACCATTTGTTTGAATAATCGGGATTTTGAAAAGCAATGTAATTTGCTTGAATACATTGTGAATAAGTAAACCCTACAAATATTGTTCCTGTTGGTCTTAAAAAAGAATAGTTGTCAGCAGACGCAACTGCGTTTGCTCTACACAAAGCAAGCATTTGTGATTCTGTGTAATTTAAAACGTTTGTGTACTCTTTGTCAATATTTATATTTTTTACTAATATAATTTGACTATTCATATTTTACCTCCTAATTTGAAAATCTATAACCTGTTTGAAATCTGTTCCGCACATATCATTTGAATAAAATATTTTGTTTTCTTTGAACGTCATAAACAAGTTACGAAGTTTATCATTTTTAATTGATATATTATATATATCTCTTTGCCAGTATCTCGATACTTTTATACTATCAGAAAATACAATTATTTTATTTGAAAATTCTTTATGATATGGACGTATAAACCATATTGCATCTTTTTTTATTTCTTTATCCATTAAATATTCACATAAAAATTTGAATCCTTGATATTGAAAACCAAAACGATATAAACAATCATAATTATTATATGATTTTGGTAAATGTGGTTGTGGAGCTGTTTCCCAAGCTCCTGTGTTTATCATTTTTGCGTTTGTTCCTATTGTTCCCGATGTTTGATTTGTTGACTTACAATATTCAAGTGCAATTATTACTTTATTTTCTTCACTATCTGATATCTCTTTTGTTACAATTGTACCTTGTTTTTGATTGCTTATTATTTCGTGCAAATTCCAATCATTTATGTAAGGACATACTCTTGATATTGTATTTCCTACTAACCATAATCTGGTTGTTAATCTTTTACGGTCTACTGTTGCATATAGATTCATCAATTTATTTGCCTCATTAGGTAAATAAATATTTCTTGACATAAATTCTTCGAATATAATATCCTCGACATCTAAATAACTTGCTCCTGCATAATTCTGTTCAGTAGATAAAGCTAAAACATAACCTATTTTTTCACCACGTTTTGTTTTTCTCGTTTCTTCATCATATTTTGATAAAAAAAGATTTTTTTTGTATACTGTAATACAATTATACTCTCCATTTGTTATTTTTGCAACATCAACATCAGCAAAGTATTGCTCTATTTTTTCAGTTGTTATCTCTTCTTTCCATCTTCGCAATAAGATAAAACGTTTTCCTGTTTTTAAATATTTTTCAACACCTTTTTTATGTTTTACTTGATAGCTTTTTCCATTCGAACGCTCGCCATATATTAAATTAAATCTTGCACCAATTTTATCAATATTATCCATATTATAATGAATTTGTTTAACATTCCCCATTGTCATCTTCCTTTAAATATAATTTTGCAATTTCCGATTCTATTTCCTCGCGAACTATTTTCGCATTTTTCTTTGTACTTTTATTATTTAATAAATTCGCTCTGTTTATTTTATTTTTTTCACAAATTCCCGAAATTGATATTTTCGAAAATTTCTTGATATATTTTAAATCTTCCATATTTCACCTCACTCTTTAAATATTGCATGTTTTGAACTTTCATCACTTATTAAATTCGCATAATCATCTGAAATACCTAATTTATAAGTGGTTGGAATAATACAAATTCCATATCTATCTTTTACTAAATATTTTATTCCATCATAATCTGAAAGATTAAATTCTTGTTGTTCGTCATTATATACTATTAAGTTTTTACCTGTATATTTATATTCAAAAATAAAATCATTTCTAAATTCATCTAGATTTTTTAAAGCAGTAGAACCTTTTTTAGGTACTCCAGAAACTGTGATATGAATATTATTATCTTTATCTATATATGAATATTTTTTTGCTCCTAATGTTTTAAACTCTTTATAAAATCCATCAAAATCAAATAGCCCAATTGTATGTTCTTTTCCATATTTATCAATAGGACTAAATTTTTCAATTGGTAATTTTAAATCCTTTGAAACCTTTTCAATTTTTTCTAATACATTTTTATTATAATCCTCAATTACTTTTATGTCAAAACCTTCTTCTAATTTTAAAGAATCTGTATCTGAATAAATTACTTTATTATCAAGTTTTACTAAATTTGAAAGTAAATTATATCTTGCATATGCGGTTACGAATACCCCATAGGAATACGATAAAAATGGATTTTCTTTTTGTTCATTTAATTTTTCTATTATTTCGTCATTCGTAAGCTCCAATTCATTCCATTTTATATTATCATAAATTACATTATCCCTAATCTCATTTGTAACGCACATTCCATAGATACTATTAAATTTTCCGTTTTTCTAGTGCGTATTCTACTTCTTTACCTTCAACACCTTTAAATTTTGTTTTATTTTCATATTTTTCTAGTATAAATTCTATCAATTCTTTAGGTAAATAATCTTTTCTTGACCAATAAACTTCATTAAATTCGTATTTATCAACTATATGTGTATCAAATATAAATTTTAAATCTATATCAGTAAGTACAATTTGTATTTCATCAGCTGAAATTATTCTACCATTATCATATTTTCCATTTTTTATATATAAACATTTTGATGATGAAATAAAATTATTCCAGTATTTACAACGAATTCCAAAGAATGTCACTTTTATTATATAACAAAAACAATCTAAAATTTGTGATATATTTTTTATATTACATTTTTTGAACTCTGAACACGGATATTTTCCGTGTGAGCATACAAAAAGGATAACTCGAAGTAAAATCATAACTTGTAACATTTTTTATTATTCTACCTGATTTAGTCCAATTTGCATGAGTATACCCACCGCATAAATGCACTTTCAAGTAGATTAAATATGTGACCATTAGTATTTATTGCACGTTTTACTTTATTTTTATATTTATAATTTCTATAAATTCTTGATTTTAATTCCTTACGTACAAACCCTGTCGAAGTAAGTGGTAATCTATTTACATTTTTAAATTGTTCTAATTGTAACTTTATATAATAATATATAACTAAACAATCATTTTCACAATATTGTAATTCATCTCTTGATAAATATGATTCGGAATGTCTTATTTTGGTGTAATCTAATGTACCACTTAACTTCTGAACAGGTAAATTATATAATTCTGGTAAACGTTCAAGTTTTACATTTGTCATATAATAAGTACATCTAAATTCGATATTATAATCTAATACTTCACATTTTATTACTTTTCTAGTTTTTCTTGAAAATACACTTTTGAATTTTATTATATTTCGCAAAAAATTAAATTCAAATGATAAATTATGTACAAATACATATTTTTTTATTCCAGATGTAGAATTTTCTAATAGATTTAAAAATTGAATAAATTCTTCCCATGTTCTACCATAGTATACCAATTCATTAATACCAAACATCCAAATATACATGTTTGACATGAAAACACATCTTTCTTTTTCTTCTTCTGTAAAGGATAAATATTTTTCTGTTTCATATTGCTTTCCATCTAATATTATATACGATGTTGTTTCAATATCAAACGTATATATTGTATTATCAAAAACTTCATCTTTTTTATTTTTCTTGTCTACAATATGACTTCTATATTTATCCCATTTAATCAAAATTAATCGCCCCTTTAATTCCATGCTTTTGTATATAATCGTAAATTTGTGATAATTTTTCTTTTAACTCTAAGTCATTACCTTCTTGTGAATATGTTTCAGCAAATTCAATCCATTCATTTTTATCTTGTTCTAATATTCTCGGTGCAAAATCTGTCCAAAATGCTGAACCATATTGATCCTCTGACCATTTCCATAAATCTCTTGCTTTATATATAGAAGATAAATCCTTAAATGATACTTTAGTACCAATAGCTTTTTCAACTTTTGCTTTATATTTTTTAATATTACTTACAGTAGATAAACTATCTTTATCTAAGAAATTTTCAACAGCACTTTTTATTGCTTCCATTTGCTCTAAATTGAAATTCTCTGTTTTTATTCTATTTGTTTTTGTAACTGCTTTTAATTTTTCAGATGATAAATAATCAAATAATTGTTTTGCAGAAAAAGAATCTTTTTCACTTGTTAACCTTTCTAATCTTACTAATCTTTGATTTGCTCTTTTTACTAACATTTTTAAATCATTATATAATTCCTTTTCTTCATTTGTCATTTCTTTTTTCATTTTTATTCACCCTTTTTTTGTTTAAAATCTACAAAATAAAAATCATTAACTATTACATTAAATGTGGTTGACTTATTTCCTTCTTTTGTTTCATATTTTTCAATCTGAATTGACCCTTCAACAATTATTCTATTGCCTTTTTCAGTATATTTTACAATTGCTTCCGCAACTTTTCCAAATGCAGTACAATTAATAAAATCTACTTCATCTTTTCCTTTTCTTTTAACTGCAATTGTAAATTTTGAATAATCAATAGTTTTTCCTTTCATTAGTTCTACATCATTTACTAATCTTCCCATTAATTCAATTTTATTCATAAAAAATCCTTCTTTCTTGCTATTAGGTTGCAACCCGCTAAATTTATTTATATTTTTCCCTACCTCTTACAACCATTCAAAAGGTTAGTACCGTTTTATTTTTTATGATAGGTTACTTCCTATCTCCTTTCGACAATTTTATTCTAATACAAATTATATTAATTGTCAATAGTATTTACAAAAATTTTTAAAATATTTATAATACAAAATGTATATATGTATATATGTATTATGTTAATTACTTTACAGAATAATTGTTCGGAGTATGATTTACATAATCGGTTTACCGAACGAATGTTCTGTGGATAACTTGTGGATAACTATGTGGATAACTTTTCGTCTGAAACCCTTGAGGCTGTAGGATTTGTTAATGGGGAACAAATGTTCTGTGGATAACTAGGGGTCTCTTATACCCT
>DBFJJM010000091.1:0-22136 GCA_048393175.1 Candidatus Merdicola sp. | reverse complement strand
TATAGAAAGTTAAAAAAGACACCTTTTAAGTCTTTTATAACACCCCAAAAGAATGATATTTATAAAATGGAAATAAAAAATGGTTATAGACAATGAACTTTAGTCGGCAAAGTTCATATCCTTTGATGAATTAGGAAATATAACCATGGGAAGCCATTTGCAAATAGCAGGGAAATAGGGGGAAATAAAAGAAAGGGGGCTAAAAATAGACAGAATGGAAAACAGGAAAGAACTAACAATGAAAGAATTTTCAGATTTAATTTATGGAAAATTAGTAGAAATAGGACAAGAAATAAGTTTAAAAAATCCTACACAAGAAAGCCAGTTTCCATATAGAATGGTAGGAACACCTATAGAAAGTGTATTAAAAACAGATAATGCAATCCCTTTATTAAAACAGTTTCAAATTTCAATTACGCATTGGAATGATACACAAAATGGTTGTATGGATATGGCAGAACAGACAGATAAAAAAGTAAGGCAATATAATTTAATTCGAATAAATACAAATGCAATTGTATTAGATGAAACAATACAAAAATATAAATTAGTTACTATTTATGAAGTTCGTTGGGAAAGTCTAACGAATACATTTATAACAATAAAGTAAAAAGGAGGAATTTTATTATGACAGGAGAAACACCAGATGTGAGTATACTTACTAAAATTTATTATGCAGAAACCTTAGAAGGGGAAAAAACACAACTATCTTTCACAGAGGAAATACCACCATTAGAGGAGGCACCAGAGCAAATTACCGCTACTGTTTTAGATTTAGATTATGAAATTGCAAGACCAGGAGTAAAAAAGGCCGGAACAATTGAGATTCCTATTTTATTTACGCATACACAACATAAATCTTTAAAAGCATTACAGAAAAATAAAGAATATTATTGGTTTTTTGTAGCACCAGAAAATACAGCTCAAACAGAGGGGAAACCTCTAGTAAGATGGTGTAAAGGAACTTGTTTTTTAACAATGGATACCATAACAGCAGGAGAATTTATGAAAGATAAATTAACAATCTATAAAACATCAGATATTACGGAAATAGATGGATTACCAACTCTACAAGAACAATAGAATAATAGAAAAAACAGGGCTATCATAATAGAAAAGATAGCCTTGTTTTTAAAAGGAAGGAAAGAAAAATGATTTTACAGACAAATAACAAAAAAATAAATTTAGTGTTTACTACAAGAAAAATAGTGAATGTATCAAATGTTTTAAAAGGAAAAAATTTTGAAGACCTGTATTTTCAAGCATTAAATGAAGGGGATTTAGATGCTTTATCTAAAATTATTTATACTTTCGCAGAAGATGATGCAGGGTTAAAAGCCTTTAGCTCAAGTGAACAAGTATATGATTTTTTAGATGAATATAAAGAGGAGAAGAAAAAAACATATCAAGATATTTTTTATGAATTGGCAGGTGCAATTAACGATGAGGGTTTTTTCAAAACAAAAATGAGCAAAAAGGAATTACAGCAAAAGACTTCAAATCCTTTATCTGGAATCGATATGAACAGTGTAATCAAACAATCAGCAGAAAGAGCCATTACAAAGATAGCAGAACAGGAAGTGTTTCAGGGATACAAAGCTTAGAAGAGATATTAGATAATATTAAAACGGCTATTTCTCTTACAGATATTATTTTTTGTTTAGAACCTTTGGCATATTATCTTGGAATGAAACCAGACGAATTTTGGAACGGAAAATATAGAGAAGTATATCTTTTTTGTGAAATGAACTTGATTAAAATAAAAGAAATGTTTAAGCAAGAAATATTCCTCCAAGAAGCGGTAACAGATAAATTAATACAAGCCGATAGCATGAGTAAAAAACCGAAAATTGTACCATTAAGAAAAATGTTTAAACAATTATTTTAGGAGTATTGAAAAAAACGTAAAAAAATGGTAATCTTTCTTAAAAGAAAGATTAATGTCAGTCAAAACTATTATCAAAATTAGAGATAATCTAAAAAATTTAAATATAGTTAAAAGGAGAAATATGAATAAAGAAAAACTATTTAAAATAATTGTATCTGTTATTTTTATTCCATTCATTCTTTTTTTCTCATTAGGAAGTATTTGCTATATAGGAAAAAATAGTTCGGATTTAACTATATTAATAATATTAGATTTAATTACGATATTAACCTATCGAGCGATAATAAACAGGCTTAGTAATGTAGATAAACAGAAAAAGGAACAAAATAAAAAAGAACAGAATTTAGAACAAGATGGGTATCAGAAGTTCTATGATAACCTTTTTATTAATAGAGAAAAAAAGAAATTAATCATAAACAATTATAAATACGAATTTTCTGAAATGATAAGTGCAAAATTAGTAATAGACGAAGTAACAAAAGGAATTATTACTGGAATGGGAAAGAATTATAACAGCTTTGGAACGATAATTGGTGTAAAGACAGACGAAAAAATAGTCAAACGAATTGATATTGAAATAAAAACAACAAATATGAATACTCCTTTTATGATTCTTCCTTTTTTGAAATTAGGGGGGCGAACAGGGATAGTAAAAAGTAATGAAAAATATAGACAAGCGTACCTACAAGCTCAAGAATGTTTGGGTAGATTTGAATTGATTATTCAGCAAAATAAAACGACGAAAGACAAGATTCAATAATATTTGTAGAGAGCAATACGTATTATATAACCATAAATAAAAAGGAGGATGATATTATGGCAAGATATGCATCATTAACATCGGATAAAAACAAAGATACAGCATTAGTTTTATGTATTTTTGGTGGAATAATAGGACTACACCAGTTTTATGTTGGAAATCTAAAAAAAGGTATTATTTATTTTTTTACAGCAGGTCTTTTTGCTTTTGGTTGGATTACAGATATAATTAGTATCTTATTAGGGTCGTTTAAAGATAATGTAGGGGCTCCTCTTAGAGCTACAGAAAAACAAAATAATGCACCAGCTGAGGGGAGGGTTGTTAATTCTGAAGTACAACAAGATAAAAAACAAGAAGATAATATTACGCAGATAGAAAGATTGGCTAAATTAAGACAAGAAGGAATTCTTACACAAGAAGAATTTGAAAGAAAAAAACAAGAATTATTACAATAATAGTATTAATACATATTAGTTCGACAAGGTTTGACAAATTATGCAAGAAACATATGGTAAACTCCTATTATTAAAAGTAAAAGGAGGATTTATTATGGCAAATCATGGGAAAGAAGAGGAAAAACCAGTATATAAAAAAGTATGGTTTTGGATTTTAATTGTACTATTTATTATTATTCTTAGTACTGTTGTTGGAGGAAATAAAGAAAATGTACCAACAAACGCACCAACAAATGATAGTACGAATACAAATATGGTAAAAAAGGAAGAAGAGAAAATAACATTAGAAAAATTCAATAAAATAGAAACAGGAATGACATATGAGCAAGTAGTAGAAATTATAGGAGAGGAAGGAACTGTACTTTCAGAATCAAATGTATTAAATGACGAAAAGTACCATACTATTATGTATAGTTGGAAAGCAAAAAATCAAATAGCAAATGCTAATGTAACGTTTCAAGGAGGAAAGGTTATTTCAAAAGCACAAATGGGATTAAATTAACCCTATTGGAAAAATATAATCTTATTTATTAGTAAAAAAGAGAGGATTCATGTTTTTATGCAAATTTTTAATAATAGATAAATAATTATACTAACAGAATTACATTTTATATAAAGTATACTAATCTATTTTTTCTAGTAGTGTTATAGAGAAAGTGATTAGTTTTTGTAAGAAAAAAGCATTCGTTTAACGAGTGCTTTTTATTCTTGAAAGAGAGGTGAAATATATGACAGTAGAAGAATTAGATATAGTGATTAATATACAACCCATTTTAGTTGAGTTTAAAAAAATAGTACCACAATTAAAAAAAATAATAAAACAAATAGAAGATAATTTAAACAAAATAAACACAAACACAATTATAGATAAAGTAAAACAAACAACAAAACAACTAAAACAAGAGCTAAAAAATGGCAAAGATGTAAGTATACAAGAGCAACTACATTCACAATTTAAAGAAGCACAATCAGATATTGAAGAATATCAAAAAGAGCTAGAAAAGAAAAAGCAGGAATTAAAACAAGTTTATGAACAAATAAACAAAATACAAGATGATACTTTAAAGACATATAACCCTACAGGGGAAGTAGTAAAAAAGCAAGAAACAAGTATGCAAGTGAAAAATGATTTATCTGGTAATCCAGAATATCAAGAAACATTAGAACAGGCAAAAACATTAGAACAACAAGTGATTGGGTTGAATAATAAGTTAATTGCTACAAAGCTAGAATATAGTCAAATTGCATTACAAATGCAACAAGTAATTGTAAAACAAACTATTTTAGATAATTTTTGGAACTACAATAATAATGGAGCTGTAGTAATAGAAAATTTAGCAGGTTCTTTTGATAAGTTATTAACAAAAATCAATAATGTAATACAGAGTCCTTCTTTTCAAATGTGGTTACAGATGTGCTCAGATAGATTAAAAGGAATCTCGGAAAGAATTGCTTCAATAGATTGGGGACCATTAGTAGATTCATTAACAAAAGTAGGAACTTTTCTAGGTGAGGCAGCACTAGACGCTTTAACTATTTTAGTAGAAGCGTTTAAGTGGTTAGTAGAAAATCCTGTTGTAGCCGAAATAATAATAGGAATAGCTATTGCAATTGGAGTAGTATGTACTGCTGTGGGAACATTATCTTCTGTTATGACAGTGCTAACAGCAATATCGACTGGATTGAATGTTTCTTTATCAAGTGTTATTTTACCCATAATTGGAATTATTATAGCAGTTGGAGCAATAATAGCTATTTGCATTTTACTGGCTAATAATTGGGAATGGATTAAACAAAAAACACTAGAAGTCTGGGGGATAATCATAAATACAATTAATAATGTAACAGAAGGAGTGAGAAGTACAATCGTTAATGTCTTAAATACAATAAATACAGTTTGGACTAATATATGGAACGGAATGAGAAATGTAGTTATTAGTATATGGAATGGGATATGGGCAGTAATAAGAGGTGTTATCAATTCTATCTTAGCAGGAATAGAAGGAATGGTAAATGGAGCAATAAGGGGAATTAATTTTATTTTAAAAGGAATTAGTAAAGTTGCAAGTGCTGTTGGTTCTGTAATAGGACTTGGACCAATTAATCTGCAATTAAGCACCATTTCTTTACCAAGATTAGCAAAAGGAGGGTTATTAACTAGACCAACAACGATTTTAGCAGGAGAATATAGCAATGCTAGGTCAAACCCAGAGATTGTTACACCACAAAATATTATGGCAGAAACTTTTGATAGCATTTTATCTAAATATAATAGAAAAGGAACAGAAACCATAAATTTTGTTAATGAATTAAAAGTAAATGGAAAAACCATAGCAAGAGAAATCATACAAGATTTAAATGAAGAAGCAAAAAGAATGGGATATAAACCATTATTACAAAGGGGGTAGGTAAAATGATTAAAGTAAATGGGGTAGAAATACCTACTCCAAGTCAATTTAATGCATATCCAAATCTTCGTGAAGATAGCTCGGAGAATGCACTGGGGGATATAAAAAGAAAAATTATTAGTTGTAGATGGAAAATTGAAATGAGTTGGGATTATCTAACAGATAAACAATATGAGCAACTTACTACCATTAAGTTTTTAAAAGAATTTGAGTGTACTTTTCCAAGTCCTATGGGTACTATGATAACCAAAACAATGTATGGAGGAGAGATTAAAGCAGAAGCATTTTCGTTAAATAAAGACGGTACGGTGAAAAGTTATCTAAATTGTAGTTTTAATTTTGTTCAAACAAAAGCAGATAAGTATACTGGGGGTGCATATTAATGATACAAACCTCACAAGAATTAATTCAAGCAATGAGAAATATGCAAACTACTTCTGCTAGAATTAGTATTCTAAATTGTCCAGAGGTGAGTGATTATGGACATCATTATTCTAGTATTGATACGTTACTAAAAAATGAAGTAAATGATGATAATTACGGTGATTTAGAATCATTAAATTCTGGCATCACCCATGAAACGGGAAAATATGCTATTTTTGAGGGAGAAGGTATTGCATTAAATGGAATGCAGGTAATTGATAAAAATAATAAAACAAATCATTTCGGTTGGTATTCTAAATATTTATCTGATAAAGATGGGAAAATGGAAGAAATGCTAAACTGGAATTTTTGGGTTTTATCTGATGAACAAACAAATTTTACAATAATATTTAGTAAAGAAAGACAAGAATATGCAATCGATTTTGATATTATATTTACACTACTTAATTATAGCGAGCTTGATTTAGACCCTACCTATATAACAGTAAATGTATGCGATAATTCTTCTGTTTACTATACAACTAAAATTCCTGAATGGGAAGATTATAAATTAGAGCAAATAGAGATTAAAATACATAAATGGTCAAAGCCAAATGCAAGGGCAAAAATTACTTCTCTTTATTTTGGAGAGATGGAAGAATTTACTGATTCAAGTATTGTGAGCATAAAAGCGATTAAAGAAGTAGATTTATTAAATACTTCTTTTCCGAGTAAACAAATCGATATAGTTTTAATAGACGAAAAAGGCGAATATAACATATTTAATCTAAAGGGAAATTTAGCTAATTTAGATAAAAATGCACGACTCATTTTTGAATTAGGAGGTGTAATAGATAATTTTATTTATTATACAAAAATAGATGAATATCTTGCTACAGAATTAAAAATAGAAAAGAATTCTTTAGAAATTTCTATTCGTGGAAAAGGAAGATTGCAATATTTCCAAGAACAAAACTTTTATTTTAATTCCTATGAAAAAGTCCCCATTTCTATTTTAGAACCAGCTAGTGAAGTAGACTCGTATATTAGGGTGGAAAATAGAGTGAAAAAGGAAGAAAGCTTAATGAGAACGCAATATGGAGAAAATACAAGCTATGCGGAAGGAATTGGTAAAATGGCAACAGCAGTAAGAGCAAATGTAGTAGAGACAAGAGATAATTATGTACTGATTAAAAGGATAATAGAAACAGAGCCAGTAGCTTATATTACGATTAACCAAATGCTAGATAACCCTGAAATTAAGAAAATAGAAAAAGCCACAAATATTGAAATAAAAATGTATTATCCTATAAACAAGGGGGATATGGAAATATTTAATAGTCGTATTGATTTAAGCCAAGAACCGTCTTATTACTATTTCAATTATAATGTAGACCATACGGCACCTCCCTATAAAGCAACCGTAACTGCTATTGGATTTGAACAGTTAGGGGAAATAGAAGTGTCGATGCGATTTTTAGATAATAAAGCAATTTGGGGAACAGGACTTACTTTGGAAAATTCAGATGCAGTTATGGTGAAAATTAATGGGAGTGTTATTGAAATTACTTCTAGCAGTGTAGAATTCAATTTAACAAAAGAAGGTAAGGGAACAAGAACAATAGATAATGAAAGTATTGAAACAGTATTAGTAGCAGAGGCTTTATTTCAGTGGTTAGTCACTAATTATAATAAAGAGTTTGAATATAAAGTAGAAGTCCAAGATATATTTACATATGAGCTAGGAGATACCGTTTTACTAGATAGTAATATCTACCAACAAGGTAAAATGATTACAAGACCTGCTATCATTACTAAAATAGAAACAGAATATAAAGGTTCACTACACTATATTTTAACGTTAAGAGGTGTATAAAATGATAAAACAAGATTGGAAAGAAACAGATATTTTAAAAGTAGAAGATTTTAATAATATAGTAAAGCAAATACAACAAATCGCTCTTGTGCTTATGAAATCAGAAAAGTCTATTTCTCAGAAAGAACAAGGGGATTTTTTCTTTACAGAAGAATTAAAAGAAATTGAAAATTTTCTAGTAAAGTATGATACGAATTTTCAGAAAAAAGAATGGCACAACATGACGACTATTTCTTATGAAGATGTGAACCGATGGTCTAAAGCAATTAATAAAATACAAGAAGCACTAAAAAAGACAGGTAGATTGATAACAGAAAACAGACAATTTATTCTTACTGAAGAGGGGAGTTACATTTTAACAGAGAAAGGAGAACTTTTATGAATGAAGTAAAAATAAGTGAATTAATTGAAACGAAAGAAGTCACGCAACAAGATTATATGATGATTGTACAAAATGGTATGAATAAAAAAATAAAGGTAAGTGAGGTGGGTACAGGACAAGTTGGGGGAGATACAGAACCAATAGGAGTGATAAAAGAATTTGCAGGGGAATTTGCAAACATTCCAGAAGGGTATCTTTTATGTAATGGTCAGGAAGTAAGTAGAAAGGAATATGCTTCTTTGTTTAATGTAGTTGGCACAACCTTTGGAAAAGGAGATGGCATAAATACATTTAATGTACCAGATAGACAAGGTGTAGTAGCAATCGGAACAGGGGACTATACAGATAAAAATGGAAAAACAGTAACAATTGATTTAGGAAAAATAATAGGGGAATATGAGCATAAAACAACGATTGAAGAATTAGCTTCTCATGGGCACGATTTTCTTTGTCCAGACGGAGAAAAACGTGACAATGTAGCAGCTTATAATCCAAAAGATAGTGGGGAAGACCCAAATAATGGTTCTTCTGGATATAGAACCTATGGAAATGTCTATATTACTAATACAGGAGAAGATAAACCGCATAATAATACACAACCTTCCATCGGGATGAATTTTATAATAAAGGCAAACTATACCGTAGGAGTAATTGCAAAAGCTACAGAACAAGAATGTATTGACGGAATAATAGATGATAAGTATGTCACACCATTACTCATGAATAAATTGTTTATAAGACACATGAAACTAATCTTCCCAATCGGTTGTAAATATGTTACTCAAACAGAAATAAATCCTGCTGAAATTCTTGGTTTCGGGACATGGGAAAGGTTTAAAAGAATGGATTTAGGATTAGATGAAATGGACTCTGATATGAATGCTATAGGAAAAATAGGAGGAGAAAAGAAACATAAACAAACATTAGGAGAGCTAGTAACACACAGTCATCAGGCTTCTTCACAGGTTTTAACGTTGTCAAGTCAAGGAATTGATAGTAGTCAAAGCGGACCGTGGAAAGCAACGTATGTTAAAACTACTGAAGACGGTGGTGGACAACCATTTAATGTTATGAATCCATTTGAAATCGTTGGATATATGTGGATTAGAAGAGCATAGAAAGGATACAAAAGATGGAAGAAATGATAAAACTAATTGTTAATTATGGGGTATCTATTATCATAATAGGTCTTTTTTTATGGGATTGGTTAACCAATAAGAAAAAAGCAAATGAAACATTAGAAGAGGTGAAACTAGCCAACTTAAATATTGCCAAATCACTTGAATTATTGCAGAAAACTATGGATAATCAAAACGAATTTCTAAAAGTACATGATAAAAGATGTGAAGCAACAGCCAAATCTATTGCAGAAGTAAGACAAGAAATAATTAAATTGCAAAAGTAGATATAAAGTTAAACATAGGAGAAACGCACAGGATTTTGTATAAAACAATAATTCTATAAAAATAAATAGTAAATACTTACACGATTTTAGTGCGGGTATTTTTGTTAATAAGGGGGAATGGATATGCCAACTAGGATACCACTAACAGGTGGGTTTAGAGTGACTTGTGAATATAAGAAAAAAGGGAACTGGGCTTGTGGATGGCATACAGGAATTGATTTGGTAGGAAACGAAAAAATATATTCTAGTTGTAATGGGGAAGTAGTAAGAACTGGATACGACAAAAGTTATGGTAATTTTATCGTGATAAAAGATAGCATATCTGGAAAATACCACTGGTTTTGCCATTTGTTTAAACTATTTATAGGAAAAGGAAAAAAGGTGACAACAACAAGCATTATAGGAATCATGGGAAGTACAGGAAATAGCACAGGGAAACATTTGCACTTTGAGATACGAAATGCCTCTAATCAATATGCAGATAATAGTAATCCAGCTGAATATATGGGAATACCAAACAAAATAGGTACATATGACAGTGCAAATTATCAAATAAATAACAATTCAAATAGTGGTACTATAAAAGTATTTGCAGTAAAGACAAATATAAGAGAAACACCAGGTTTGACTGGAATTGCACATTTGTATAAGCTAAATACAACTGTGAAAATTTTAGAGGAGAGTGTAGCAAATAAGGATGGCTATATTTGGGATAAAGTAGAAGCAGTAGCAACTGGAAGAATTGGTTATGTTGCGAGAACAAGTTCTAGATATAAATAGAATTGAAAAATATTGAAAATTAGTATATAATCATAAGTATATAACTTTGCAGGAGGAATCGCTATGGACTATAAAGATTATTTAGGTGATGCTCTGAACTATGCTCAATTTATTGCAGAAGGGCATACTATCCCGCAAACAGCTACAGAGTTTGGTGTAAATGTAAGTACTATATATCGGCATGTAAAAAGGCTAGGAGACTATCCACAGTATAAGGGATTGTATCTACGAGCTAAAGTGGTGTCTTTTCGGTATTATCATTCTAAATCGATTCCGCAGACAAAACGGCGATTGTGAAAATAATTTGCCCGTCTTTTTTATAGAAATTATAATTTTGTTTAAGATTAAGCGGTTTCGCTACTAGCGAAAAGAAAAAACTTGAAAATAATGGAAAATAATGTTATATTATATCTGTCGTGAAATTAATCTAATTAGTTGGTTAAAGAAAAGAAACTATTACGAAAAAATAGTTTCTTTTCTTTTTTCGACAAAACTGCATGTTGTGAGCGAAAAACTAAGGCTTGTATTGCCCACATAATTATGTTAACATAAATGTAGACAATAACAAGACAATAGGATAGGAAGTTTTAATAAAAGAAGAAACAACAAGATACAAACATGAAACATGTATTGGGGGGATTCATGAAAAGAAAAATAAAAGAGAAAATGTTAATTAACGAAATTATGAAAAATTTAAAATGGTACCAAAAACTAGTTGTTATATTACATCCAAGATGTATAGATAAAATAATAAATATAATAAGAATTTCTTTAGTCAATGAAATGTTAAAAAAATAATGTAGTAAAAAACAAAACCTTGTAGTTATGATAGTATAATTACAAGGTTTATTTTTATGGTTCAAGGGCAATATCTATACAAGTAAAATGATACTTTTTAAAGTAAAAGCCTCAAACAAAAAAAGAGTTCTCAAACTAACTTGAGAACTACTATTTAAGCAATGGTGTGCCTGGAGGGATTCGAACCCCCGATCTGCAAGTTCGTAGCCTGCCATTCTATCCAGCTAAACTACAGGCACTGGCAAAAAATAAAACAAAATCGGTTGTTTGGACGATTTTGCTTTATCTTTCTGGTCGAGGTGACAGGGATCGAACCTGCGACCTCATGGTCCCAAACCACGCGCGCTACCAACTGCGCTACACCTCGATTTTTAGAGTACCTATATAATATAGCATAAAAAAAAGAATTTGGCAAGATGTTTTTAAAGGAAAATCAGAATAAATTAAAAAAGTACGGTCCCTTTTCTCACAATAAGAAAAGGGACCTGGAGAGTATTAATACTTCCTAGAGGGGTGTAGACCTGTCTGATTTATTCTGTCTATTAAAGAGGCATCAGCCCGATTGAGAAAAGACGTCTCTTTCATTGATGTCTTAGGTTTTTTAACTCCCCTTTTGGGGAAGTTTTTGGATTTCATAAAAACCCTCCTATACTGTAGTAGATACTAATTTTAGTATCTACTACAGTATAGCATAAAAACATGAAAAAATCAAAAAAAGATGTTAGTATAAAAAGTACAAACTAGTTTTATACTAACAAGGGTGATAATGTGAAAATACGATTTCGGCTATGTAGCACAAAATCAAACTTTAAAAGTAAGTCCTTCTCATACGATAACGGTAAGACAGTTTGAAACATTAAAAACAAAGCAAGAAAAAGAAGAAAAACTGATTCAAATTGCAAAGCAAAATCTACAAAATACACTAGAGATATTAAAATGGAATGTGAAAAATCATATTTATGTATATCGTATGAGTTCTAAACTCATTCCACTTGCAACTTGGAGTGGTTTTACATTTCATTTTCAAAAAGAGTTAGAAAATGAATGGAAAAAGCTTGGAGAGTATATTCGAAAGGAAAATTTACGTATTTCTTTTCATCCGGACCAGTTTTGTGTTATCAATACTCCAAAACAGGAAGTGTTTGAAGCTTGCCAAAGAGATTTAGCCTATCATGCCCATATGCTTGAATGTATGGAATTAGATGAAAAATATAAAATTGTAATGCATGTAGGTGGAGTATATGGGGATAAACAATATGCAAAAGAGAATTTTATCCACCGTTTCGAGATGTTACCTCCTAACATTCAAAATAGAATTATTTTGGAAAATGACGATAAATCATATACTTCTTTAGATGTATTAGAAGTTTGTGAAAAAATAAAAATACCGATGGTGCTAGACGTGCACCACTTTGCAGTAAACAATGAAGGCGAATCTTTAAAAGAATCGTTAAAAAGAGGAGTTAAAACATGGGAAGGGGAGTATTTTTGCCCGAAACTTCATTTTTCCTCTCCTAGAAATGAAAAAGAAAAAAGAGCACATGCAGAATATATTAATTTTAGTGATTTTCAGGATTTTTTACCGATTGCCTATCAAGTCAATCGTGACTTAGATATTATGTTAGAAGCAAAAGGAAAGGATTTAAGTTTATTAAGGCTAAGAAAACAAATTGAAAAACAAAATTTGTTACCAGCAGATTTCTAATCCTCCTTTAGAGCAAGTTTCAGAATACACAATGGAATTTTGCTTTTGAAAAGTAATCGAAACCGGAGAGGTAATACTTTCTTTAATATATCGGTTCATTGTTCCATAATGAGGAGCTAAAAGCTTTTGATTCTTATCATAGTGAGAAGCAATCAAAAGATGATATTCACCAGAGGAAAAGTGAAAGGATATTTCCTCTTTTTTTATGTTCTTTTCTACTAATTTTGCTTGGTCATAGGTGGTAAAAAGGTACTCTTTTCCTTCCCATAAAAAAGCACAAATATATCCTGTAAAATGAAATTTTCCTATGGGAATAGTAGCAATAGACAAAAATAAATTGGTCTGGGGAAATAAAAAAGAATTAGCCTGACACCAAACGTAAGAGGAAGGAAAAGAACAACCCCAATCCTTTTCGATATAACCGACACCTTTTGAAAAAGAAAACGTATTCTCATTTATTTTAAACAGTCCTGTTACGGTGTGATACATAGAAACAATAGCATGATTGCATTCCATAAAAGGAAGGTAACTAAAAGGTCCCATAATGTTAGGAGCATAAAAAGTTTTTTGTAAAAAATGATGGTTTTGTAAAGTAGCACAACCTTTTATACAAACATTAGAGTTGTTTAGATGGACACAAATAGTATCAAAAGAAAAAGTGTTTTTTTCTATTTTAATTTCAAAAGGGCTTTGACAAAAAGAAAACGATTCAATAGGAAATGAAAAATAATAGGAACGGTCTTCAGTCATAACTTGAATAAAAGAACTCTTTGTTTGTTTATTTGTTTGAATTCCAACGATGAAAGAAAGACAGCAGTTTAGGCTGGTACATTTAAAATACCAACCTTCAAAATAAGCACAAGACTTACGAATCTTTTTTTCTCCTTGGAAATATTCTGGATGCTGAATTAGGGATAAAGATTTCAAGATACTATTTTACTCCTCTTCTAATGAAATTTGTGGAATATCTTGTACAGAAGGACCATATATACAATGCCCTTCATAATCGTAAATTGACCCATGACAAGGACAATCCCACGTTTTTGCAAGATGATTAAAGGTAAGCTCACATCCTAAATGAGAACAAATTGGTTTAACAGCATGTAAGATTCCTTTTTCATCTTTATAGATTCCAATTTTTTTATTTTCTATTTCTATTATTTTTCCTTCTTCATTTTGAATAGATGAGATGGTATCTTTTGGTATTTTTAATTTTTTAAGTAAAATAGAATCAGTGGCTTCTTTTAACATATTACCTGTTTCTTGGTAGTTTTTAACAGGATGAAAACGAGTAGAAAGAAATATATTTTGGTAAGGATTTTCTTTTCCTAAAATCATGTCACATAAAATATTTGCTGCAACATTAGAAGAAGTCATTCCCCATTTGTTATAACCAGTAGCAACAAATAAATTAGGTGTCATTCTAGAAAAAGGACCGATATACGGAATTTTATCTAACGTGATACAATCTTCTGTTGACCAACGATAAAGGATGTTACCATCTGGGTAGATAGATTTTGCAACTTCTTCTAAAGAAGTGTAAGCATGACTTAGGTCAATATTAGCTCCTGTTTTATGGTCAGAACCTCCTACTAGTAAAATCTCTTTATCTTTCCATTTTGCTGTTCGGAAAGATAAAGTAGGCTCAGATGCAGTAATATACATTCCAGGAAAAGGTTTTTGATTTGTTTCAATTGCAACAACGTAAGAGGTACTTTGATACATTTTTAAAAAATAGAAACCAGGAACAGTAAGAAACGGGTATTTCGTTGCTAAAATCGTGTAACGGGAATGAATTGAATGCTCTTTCGTAGTTGTAATACATTCTTGCTTTTCATTTTTGGTATCAGTTACTTTAGTATGTTCATAAAAAGAAACACCGTTTTGTAAACAAGCAGAAACTAAGCCCTCTAAATATTTTCTAACATGAAATTTTGCTTGATTAGGAAAACGAATGGCTCCTAATATACCAGAAACAGGAAGGGGAATTTCTTTATGAAATTCAGCAGGAAAATTTAATTGATGCATACAATCTACTTCTTGTTTGATTTTTTCTACTTGAGAAGGGTCATTTGTATAGACATACGCATCTGTTTTTTCAAAGTCGCAAGAAATGTGGTTTTCTTCTATGATGTCTTGTATATTTTGGATGGCTTTTTCATTTGCCTCTAAATAGCTCTTGGCAAAAGATTTATCATAACTTTGCATTAGATAATCATAAAAAAGTCCATGTTGTGATGTAATTTTAGCAGTAGTATGACCTGTTGTTTGGTAAGAAAGGTTGTCCTTTTCAAGAACGACTACTTTTAATCCGTGTTTAGAAAGATAGTAGGCACAAGAAATACCCGTAATTCCACCACCAATAATACAAACATCACACGAAATATCCTCTTCTAGAGAAGGGAAGGACTCAACAAGTTTTGGTACGGAATCGGTCCAAAGAGAATTCATAAATTGCCTCCTTATTTTTTTCTCTTTTTTATACATTGTTTCCAATAAAGAGGCATTTATACAAAACGAAAGAAAAATTTACGTTTCATGTTAAATCATTTAGGATTGTCAAAAGCATATAAATAGTATATGATAACTGTTAGGAGGAATAAAATGATTAATTTACAAAAAGCGGAAAGTAAGTTTAAAGAATATGTAGAACAATATGACCAAACAGATGAAAAGGTACAGTTAAAAATACGTCATACTTATGGTGTAGTAAGACTAAGTCAATCTATTGCACGAGAATTAGATTTATCAGAAGAAGAAATCAAGCTTGCACAATTAATTGCCTTGCTTCATGATATAGGACGTTTTGAACAAGCAAAGCAATTTCAAAATTTTTTAGATAGTCATATCATGGACCATGCTCAATTTGGTGTTTCTTTATTATTTAAAAAAGGTCTAATTCGCCAGTTTATACAAGATACCTCATATGATGATATTATCTATAAAGCAATAGTAAACCATAATCGTTATCAAATAGAAGAAGGGCTAGAGGAAAAAGAACTACTTCATGCTAAAATAATACGAGATAGTGACAAGGCAGATAATTTTAGAGTAAAAGCGGAAGAACCAATAGAAGCGATTTTGAATTCTTCCAAAGGAGAGTTAGAAACAAGCAAAATGAGTCAAAAGATTTACCAAGATTTTTTACAGAATAAAGAGATTCTAAGAGAAGAAAGAAAAACACCAATGGATATGTGGGTTTCTTATCTTGCTTTTCTTTTTGGATTTTATTTTTCCGCAGGTCTTCGCTATATTGAGCAAAAAGGCTATATCGATAAAATGATTTATCGCTTAGACTATAAAGACGAAAAAACCAAACAACAAATGGAGCAAATCCGTCTTTGTGCAAAAGAATATATAAATAGTAAAATAGCAAGGTAAACTAGAAGGAAATCCATTCTCTGTATTGAAAAAGAAAACAAAATCAGATATAATACCATAGAATGGAAGGAAGGAGAATGGGTTTATGTTTCAGAAATTAGAAGCGGTGGAAAAACGTTATGAGGAATTAACGAAGTTAATTAGCGACCCAGACGTAATTGCTAAACAAACACAATGGCAAAAATATATGAAAGAACATGCCGAAATTGAAGAGATTGTTTTAAAATTTAGAGAATATAAAAAAGTAAAACAGGACTTAGAAGAAGCAAAAGCAATGATGGAAGACAAAGAATTAAAAGATTTAGCAGAAGAAGAAATGCTAGAGGCAAAAGAGAAATTACCGAAAATTGAAGAAGAGTTGAAAATTCTTTTAATTCCAAAAGATAAAGATGATGAAAAAAATATTATTTGTGAAATTCGAGCCGGAGCAGGAGGAGAAGAAGCAGCTCTTTTTGCTGGAACACTTTATCGTATGTACGTCATGTATGCAGAAAGAAAGCACTGGAAAATCGAAGTATTAAATGAAAATGAAACAGGACTTGGTGGGTATAAAGAAATTTCTTTTATGATAACAGGAAAAGGAGCCTATAGTAGGCTAAAGTTTGAAAGTGGAGTTCATCGTGTGCAAAGAGTCCCAGAAACTGAAAGTAGTGGAAGAATTCATACTTCTACTGCAACTGTGGCGGTTCTTCCTGTGGTAGAAGATGTGGAAATTGAAATCAATCCAGCCGATATTCGAATGGAAGTCTATCGTGCTTCTGGAGCAGGAGGACAACATGTTAATAAAACTTCTTCAGCCGTTCGATTAATTCATGAGCCAACTGGAATTGTAGCAGAATGCCAAACAGAAAGGTCGCAATTACAAAATAGAGAATATGCCATGCGTTTATTACGTTCCCGTTTATATGAAAAAGAAAAAGCAGAGCAAGATGAAAAACTTGCTAGTGAAAGAAAAAGTCAAGTAGGAAGCGGAGATAGAAGCGAGAAAATCCGTACCTACAATTATCCACAAGGACGTATTACAGACCATCGTATAGGATTTAGTATTTACCAAATGGAAGACTTCTTAAATGGAAATTTAGATGAAATGATTGATAATTTAATTGCAGCAGACCGTGCAGAAAGGTTAAAAGGAGAAGAACAATGAAATTAGTAGTAATTTCTGATATCCACCGGTTCATGGTATTATGCTAAAAAAATAGAAGCTATTTTAGAAAGAGAAAATCCAGATAAATTAGTTTTGCTAGGCGATTTATACTATCATGGACCGAGAAATCCTCTTCCAAAGGAATACGACCCAATGCAAGTAGCAAGCTTACTAAATCAGAAAAAAGACCAGATTCTTGCGGTAAAAGGAAATTGTGATGCAGAAGTAGACCAAATGATTTCTGCTTTCCCAATGGAAGAGCACCTTTTATTAGAGGTGAATGGAAAAAAGGTTTTCTTTACACATGGACAAACCTACAATAAGGACCATTTGCCGAAAGAAGAAATAGATATACTTATATATGGTCATTTTCATACAGGATTTATCGTAGAGGAAAGAAGTGTTCTTTGTGCAAATGCAGGCTCGCTTTCTATTCCAAAAGAAGAAACACAGCATAGTTATCTTGTTATAGAAAAAGAAGGATTATTTTTAAAAAATATACAGGGAAATGTATTACAAGAAAGACAATGGTAAAAGGAATAAAATAAAATCCTTTCCAATACAATGAAGTAGGGTGTATAGGAAGGGGTTTTTTCATGAATGAATTAATTAAAACAACTTTACTAGGGTTGTTTTTTGGAACGTTTGGAACAACCATTGGAGGAATCATAGGTGTTAAATTTAAGAACACGTCTAATAAATTTTTGAGTTTTATATTATCTTTTGCTTCAGGACTTATGATGGCAATTATCTGTTTTGATTTAATTCCAGAAGCGTTAGAAATAGAAACTCTTCCTGTTATACTAATTGGCATTGTATTTGGAATTATAGCTATGATTTTTTGTGACTTATTAGTAGAGAAAAAGTTTCAGGCAAATAAACGATTTATAGGAAATAAAAATAACTTGTTAAAAACAGGTATTGTCGTAAGTATCCGGGCTTGCTATTCATAATTTTCCAGAAGGGCTTGCTATTGGTTCAGGGTTTGAGGCTTCTATGAAATTAGGATTATCCTTAGCCCTTGCGATTGCTCTACATGATGTGCCAGAAGGAATCTCAATGGCAGTCCCTATGAAAAATGGGGGGATGAAAGTATCGAAAGTGATATATTATGTGGTTCTTTCTGGAATAACCACAGGAATAGGAGCTTTTTTTGGAGCAATTGTAGGTTCGATTTCTCAAAGTATTATTGCAATTTGTCTAAGTTTTGCAGCAGGTGCTATGCTTTATATTGTCTCAGGGGAATTGATGCCAGAGTCCAATCAGTTATATCATGGTAGAATGTCTGCTGTAGGAAATATGCTGGGTTTTTTAATTGGAATTTTTGCTACTACATTATAAAAAGAAATCTAAAGGCGTATTGAATACGTCTTTTTTTCTTGATATAATCTCCTTATTGAGGGAGGAAAAAAATGAGAATTATGTTTGTATGTACAGGGAATATTTGTAGAAGTGCTATGGCACATGCTTTAATGGAAAAAAAATTAAAAGAAATACAAAAAGAAGATTGTAAAATCTATTCTTGTGGAATTGCAGCGTATGATGGAGATGGGTCTACTTATAATGCCATAGACGCAATGAAACCTTATGGTGTGGATTTAAAAAGTCACCGAGCTACTTCACTTGCCAATGCATCACTAGAACAGATGGATGTTATTTTATGTATGACGAGGTCTCAAAAAATAACCTTAAAACAACTTTATCCAAACTTGACAGAAAAAATATATACCTTTAAAGAATATGTTAATTATAAACAAAGTCCAGAGGATATCGATATTATGGACCCATGGGGATATAATCTTACTACTTATCAAAACTGTGCAGAGGAAATTGACATTTGTACCCAAATGTTACTAGAAAAAGTAAAACAAAACGATTGACTTTTTTTAAAGTAAACGATATAATCAAACAAATATTCGTAACACTAAAAGGAAAATGAGGGAGCGAGAAATGGAAGAAATTCTAAAAGGATTAAATGAAAAACAATATCAAGCTGTAATAAAAACACAAGGACCTTGTTTAGTAATAGCGGGGGCGGGAAGCGGTAAAACAAAGGTATTAACCCATAAAATTGCTTATCTAGTAGGAGAAAAGAAGGTTTTACCTTGGAATATTTTAGCTATTACTTTTACCAATAAAGCGGCAAATGAAATGAAAGAAAGAGTGGAAAAGTTAGTAGGAGAAATGGCAAAAGATATGTGGATTGGAACTTTTCACTCTATTTGTGTACGTATTTTAAGAAGATATATTGACCGAATTGGATATGACCACTCCTTTGTTATTTTTGATACATCAGACCAAAGAGCAGTTATTAAAGAATGTTTAAAAGAACTAAAAATAGATGATAAAATGTTTACGGATAGAAGTGTACAATTTGAAATTAGTAATGCAAAAAATGATATGCTAGACCCAAAACAATATAATGTAAAAGTAAACGGAGATTACCGAAAAGAAAAAATAGGACAAATTTATGAATTATATCAAAAACGATTAAAAGAAAATAATGCAATTGATTTTGATGATATTATTAATTTTACCATTCAAATTTTAATGGAGAATCCAGACGTTTTGAGTTATTATACAGAAAAATTTCACTATATTTTAGTAGATGAATACCAAGATACCAATAAAGCACAATTTACATTTATTACATTACTTGCTTCGCTTTATGGTAATATTACTGTAGTAGGTGATAATGAACAGGGAATTTATTCTTTTCGAGGAGCAGATATTAGTAATATTTTAAATTTCGAAAAAGATTTTCCTGGCACAGAAGTAATTAAATTAGAGCAAAATTATAGATGTACTCAAAATATTTTAAATGCAGCAAATGCTGTTATCGCAAAAAATGAGAAAAAATATGAAAAAAAATTATGGACTCAAAACGAAAAAGGTTGCTTGCCTTGTCTTCATCAAGCACAAGATGAATATGATGAAGGAAGGTATATTGTAGAGCAAATTGAACATTTGAAAACAGAAGAATATTATCATTATTCTGATTTTGCTATTTTATATCGTATGAATACACAGTCTCGTGCGATTGAGGATATTTTAAGAAGAGAAGATATTCCGTATAAAATTATTGGAGGATTGAAATTTTATGAAAGGAAAGAGATTAAAGATATTCTTTCTTATTTAAGATTAATTCAGAATCCTTCTGATAATTTGGCATTAAAGCGTGTTATTAATGAGCCAAAACGTGGAATTGGAAAAACAAGTTTAGACAAAATACAAATATTAGCAGAACAAAATGGGACATCAATGTATGAAATTATTAAGAAAGCAGAAGAGTATGGTTTAAATCGAGTTTTTCTAAATTCAAGAGAGTTTATTTCTCAAATCGAAGAATTAATAAAAGAAAAAGAAGAAAAAAGTGTTTCCCAGTTAGTCAAAGAAACATTAAACAAAACGGGTTATACAAAGGCTTTAGAAACAGAAAATACGATTGAAGCAGAAAATCGAATTCAGAACTTAGAGGAGTTTTTAACAGTAGCAATCGAATTTGAAGAGCAAGAAGCAGATAATACATTAAGTGGATTTTTAGAAGGAATTACACTAAGTAGTGATATTGATGGAATGGAAGAAGAGCAAGACTCGGTTACTCTTATGACACTACATAGTGCAAAAGGGTTAGAGTTTCCGGTTGTATTTTTGGTTGGAATGGAAGAGGGGATTTTTCCAGGATACAAATCGATTTCAGAGCCAAAAGAATTGGAAGAAGAAAGACGATTATGCTATGTAGGAATTACTAGAGCAAAAAATAATTTGTTCTTTACTTGCAGTAAGCAACGTACCATTTTTGGTTCTACTTCTTGTAATCCAATGTCTCGTTTTATTGAAGAGATTCCAGAAGAGATGATAGAAGGAAGAGAAGAAACACAAAACCAAAAAAATACCTATTCTGATTCTTCTTATGAGTGGCAATATGGAAATGCTTCTGCTGGAAAAATAAAAACCTATTCACTCAAAGAAGAGCCAGTAAAAAAGGAACTAAAATCAGACTTTGGTTATCGCACAGCAGAAAGCTTTTTAACAAATCTTGCCAAAAAGAAACAAGAAAAGGCCATTGACTTAGCAAATTATGTAGCAGGAAAAAGAGTATATCATAAAAAGTTTGGAGAAGGAACGATTCGTTCTACTGAACCAGAAGGAGAAGATTTAAAAGTAGATATTGAATTTGATAAAGTAGGACATAAACGTTTAATGGCTAAATTTGCAGGACTTGAGGTTATTGCATAAGAAAGGATTTTATGAAAAAAATAATGATAGATTTGGATAATGTGATATGTGATGGAGGGTACTGAATCAATTTTTAGGAAAGGAATATAAAATAGAACAAATTAAAGACTATTTTGCACGAGATGTGATTCCTTCACAAAAAATGAATCAATGGATAGAATTTGTAGGGAGTCATAATATATATCATTATGTATCTTTCGTAAAGGGAGCAAAAGAAGCGATTGAGAAGTTAAATTTTCTTTATTCTATTTATATTGTTAGTTCCTATGTAAGCAAATATAGTCCCAAAGAAGTGAGTAAACAATTAGGGTATAAATATGAGTGGCTTTGTCAGAACCTTCCTTTTCTTTCAGCAAAGCAGTTTGTATTTTGTAGTGATAAAACAATTATAGATTGTGAAATAAAAATAGATGATAAAATGGACAATTTAGAAAATGCTGAAACAAAAATGCTTTTTACAGCATATCATAATCAAAATACTACACTAGCACAATTAAAAGAAAAGGGAGTTATTAGAGTAGATAATTGGAAACAAATTGAAAAAAATTA
>DBFJJM010000090.1:0-22862 GCA_048393175.1 Candidatus Merdicola sp. | reverse complement strand
CTTATTTTTCTTATTTTTCTTATATTGACAAAAGAAAAAAATCAAAGATATAATGAAGCAAAAGAACAAAGGAAAAGGGTGAGAAGATGAAAAGAAATGAAAAAGCCATTACATTAATTGCATTAGTAGTAACCATTATAGTTCTACTTATTCTAGCTGGTGTGACCATAGCTATGGTACTAGGACAAGATGGAATTTTCAAAAAAGCTCAAACGGCGGCAGAAAGAACAGATGAAACGCAGGAGATAGAGCAAGTAAGAGTAGCTGTATTAGAAGCAAAAACAAATTATATAACTGGAGATAAGAGTAAAAACTTTGAAGAAGAATTAAAAGAAAGTATCAATAAAATATATCCAGGAGCAGATGTAAAGAAAAAAGGAACAGGAGAAAATATAATTTATACCATAACACTGCCAAATGGAAATGAATATGAAGTAGATGCACAAGGAAAAGTAACAAAGAAAGAACCAGTAAAGCCAGTAGACCCAACTGAAGTATGGTATAAAATAGAAGATACCACCCTTCATTTAAGTAAAAATGATTTAGGAGGGTATACTAAGAATACTTCTACAGGTAAACCTATATGGGCAGGTACCAGTTCGTCTAATCCAAGTCCAATTACAAAAGTAATAATCGAAAATGAGATAGCACCAACAAAAACCTCAGCTTGGTTTGCTTATTGTAGTAATTTAATAGAACTAGGAAGTAGGATAAACGAAGAATATGTACCAAATGATTTAAGAAATTTAAATACATCTAATGTAACTAGTATGAGTTCTATGTTTCGTGAGTGTAATCAGTTAACTAGTTTAGATGTTGGAAATTTTGATACATCTAATGTGACAAGTATGACACAGATATTTTTTGATTGCAGTAACTTAATAAATTTGAATGTAACTAACTTTGATACTTCTAAGGTTATAGATATGAGTTATATGTTTACTAATTGTAGTAAATTGACAAGTTTAGATGTAACTAACTTTGACGTTTTCAATGTTATGAATATGAATCGAATGTTTGATGGATGTAGTAGCTTAATGAGTTTAGATGTAAGTGGCTTCAATACTTCAAATGTAACGAATATGGATAGAATGTTTTATGATTGCAACAACTTAACAAGTCTAGATGTAACAAATTTTAATACGTCGAATGTAACTAGTATGAGTATGATGTTTGCAGGATGTAGTAACTTAACAAACTTAAATGTAACTAACTTTGACACGTCTAATGTAAGAAATATGAGTTCTATGTTTCATAATTGTAGTAACTTAACAAGACTAGACGTAACCAATTTTAATACGTCGAATGTAACTAGTATGGGTGCTATGTTTCAGAACTGTAGAAACTTAACAAGTCTAGATGTAACTGATTTTGATACATCGAATGTGGCTAATATGAGTTTTATGTTTGGTTCATGTGAAAAATTAACAAGTTTGGGGTTATCTAATTTTAAAACATCTAATGTTACTTCTATGAGAGGTATGTTTTATGGGTGCTATAACTTAACAGTATTAGATTTGTATAACTTTGATACTGCTAAAGTTACTAATATGTCTGTTATGTTTGATAGTTGTGGTAACTTAACAAGCCTAAATGTGACTAGTTTTAATACTTCTAAAGTTAACGATATGCACTGGATGTTTAGCGGTTGTAGTAAATTAGCAAGCCTAGATGTAAGTAATTTTGATACCTCTAATGTAACAGATGCAAAAGGAATGTTTTCTAGAGTTAAATGTCCTGTTATAGTAGGTGCAACTTGGATGTTAACAGAAAGTGATACCGGTTATTCTGGAACTTTTACAAGATAAGACTTGTCAAAAACAAAACAATAAGATACAATAATGCTAACAAAAGAAATAGGGGGAATTTTCATGGAATCAAAAGAGGAAAACAAACCACTTACCGTTAAGTTTAATACAGCTGTTTTATTTGTTTTAGGTGTAGCTATTGTCATATTAGGAATGGCTGTTATATTATGTTGGATACACTAGAATAAAAGAGTAAAAAGAAAAATAAGAAAGAATTTTAGGAAAGAAATAAGAAGAATCGTTTTTTATTTCTTTCCTTTTTTCATTTAGTCATGATATAATGCTAGCAAAAAGAAAAAGGAAAGGAATAAAGGGATGGAAGATTCTAAAAAGTGGAGAAAGTTAGATAATTCTGGTAAGCTCTTTCCTATTCTATCGACGAAACGTTTTAGTACGGTTTTTCGTATTTCTTGTGTGCTAAAAGACCAAGTAAAAAAAGAGTTTTTATTTCAAGCAGTTAAACAGGCGTTAAAAAAATGCCCTTCTTTTGCAGTACGATTAAGAAGAGGTTTTTTTTGGAATTATTTTGAACAAAATGACTCACAGCCAGTAGTAGAAGAAGAATGGGGGTATCCCTGCGGGCAAATTGAAAAAGAACAAAATCATGGCTATCTTTTTAAAGTGAGCTATTTTAAAAAGAAAATTAATCTAGATGTATTTCATTCTTTAACAGATGGAAATACAGGAATTGAATTTTTGAAAGTTATTTTAAATGAGTATTTTTGTCTTGCCTATTCTAATTTACCTAAGTTAGATACACAAATGTCAAAATTAGATAATATAGAAGATAGCTATATCACCTATTATACAAAGGAAAAGCATGGAAGAAGTGGAACCAAATTAGCCTATACATTAAAGGGAAAAAATTTTCCTCTTTATCGTACAGGGGTTACTCATTTTACGATTTCTTTAAAAGAATTAAGAAAAACATGTAAAGAAAAAGAAGCAACGGTTACAGAATATTTAACAGCACTTTTGATTCATAGCATTTATCAAGGAAATCAAATACCACATCAAAAACAAAGGGATAAAAAGCCAATTAATATTTGTATACCAGTTAATTTAAAGAAATATTTTGATTCAGATACCATTAATAATTTCTTTTCCTATATTTCAGTTAACTTTGATAAAAAGAAAAAAGATATTTTGCAATTTGACTCTATTTTACAGTGGGTAAAAGAAGAGTTTGATAAAAAATTAACAGAAGAACAGGTAACCAAAACAATGTCTTCTAATGTACTACTTGGAAATCATATTATGATTAAAATGCTACCTCTTTTTTTGAAAAGAACAATTGTGCAAATAGCTTATCTTGCTATTCGTAGGTATACTACTATAACATTATCTAATATGGGTGCAATTACCATGCCGAAAGAATATGAAGATTTAATTGACTCTTTTTGGATTTTAATTGCTCCTGAGTCAGTAGAAAGAACAAAATGTGCTGTTTGCTCTTATCAAGGAAACTTAAATTTTACGTTTACTTCTACTATAGCAGAAGACTATTTACGAAACAGTTTCGAAAAAGAACTTCAGAAACAGAAAATAGCAGTTAAAAAGCAAACAAATGGAATGTATGGAAAAGAAGAAAAACAGACGCTATATCCTATTTTACAGGATATAACAAAATCGCGAATTTTAATTCCTGTTTTGCTATTTAGCACCACAATGATTTGTTTTGTTTGTTTTTTATTAAACTACTTATTTACTCCTCAATTTGCTTGGTCCATTTTAGTAGCGGTAGGAATGATTTATGTTTGGGTGGTTAGTTTGTATTCTATTAAGAAAAATAAAAATATTGCAGCACATGTTATGTTTCAAACCTTTGCAGTTACAATTATTTTATTGATTTTAGATGGATTACTAGGCTTTTCAAGATGGTCTATTATATTTGCAATTCCCATTACAACTGCTGCTGCTAATTTAACCATTTTTGTACTATTGTTAATTACCAAACAGAAATATGTAAAATATATGATATATCAATTTATTTTGTTCTTTTTTACAAGTTTGCAATTACTTTTTTTAATAAAGGGAAATCTAACCAATTTAGTGTTTATTTTAATCTCAGTGGCAATTAGTATGATGTCTTTACTTTCTACTATTTTATTACTAGGAAAAGAAGTAAAAGAAGAATTAGAAAAACGCTTTAATCTATAAAACAAGAAGGAGGAAAAGGTGAAAAAAGAAGAGAAACAGGTAAGCATAGAAGGAGAAATCATTTCTAAAATCATTGGGGTAAAAACCAAAATCATGAAAGAACCACAAAAAATAAAAAGAGGAAAACAACTTGTTTGGCTTCCCACAAAAGGATATGAAACAAAACAGATTCAAATAGAGGGCCTTTATGCACAATTTATGTGTTTAAAACAGGATAAGGAAAAGAAACAAAAACCAAAAAAAATCATTATGCAATTGCATGGAGGAGCATATCTTTTTAGTTTAAAAGAAGATAGATTACAGAAATATCGTTTTATGTCATATTTGTATTCTAAAGCAAGTGGAGGGGCAGATGTTCTAACGATAGACTACCGTGTTGCACCAGAAAATCCTTTTCCAGCAGCACTAGAAGATTCTTTAAAAGCATATGAATGGATAGTAAAACAAGGCTATTTGCCAGAAAATATTGTAATAGTAGGAGATTCAGCAGGTGGAGGACTTAGTTTAGCAAGCGTATTAGCATTAAGAGATAAAAATAAACCCCTTCCAAAAGCAGTCCTTACGTTATCTGCTTGGACCAATTTAACGGCTAATACCGATTCAGTAAAAACAAAATTTGATGAAGACCCTGTTTTTGGATTAAATGAAAAGGCCAGTCAGTTTATGTATAGTCCTGCTTATGCCAATGGGCAGGAAACCAATCCGTATGTTTCACCTTATTTTGGTGATTTTACAGGATTTCCACCTATGCTTATGCAGGTAGGAGAAAAGGAAATGTTATTAAATGATACAGTAGATGTAGCAAACAAAGCAAGAACGCAAAATGTAGAAGTACACTTATCTGTGTATCCTGGTATGGTGCATGTTTTTCAAATGGCAGGAAGTATTCTTCCTGAGGCGGAACAGGCGTGGGAAGAAATAAAAGAATTTTTTTGTACAATTGGTTTTAAGAAAGAGGAGGAAAAAACAAAATGAAAAAAGAGAACCTTTTAGAAAAGAGCTGTCTTATGGTAACATGGGTAATTAGACTAATTATTGTAATAACAGCAGTAATTAGAATGATGATGCATCAATATGATACGTTATTGATTTTGGTCATTACACTTGTTATTACTTTTTATCGTCCTATCTTAAAAAAATGGTTTAAAATAGAGCTACCCACTTTACTAGACTTTAGTATTATTTTATTTATTTTTGGTACACAGTATTTAGGAAGTGCAATGGATGTATATGGGAAGTGGCATGCTTGGGATACGATTTTGCATGGATTATCTGGTATTTTGTTTTTCTATATTGGACTTACTTTACTAGAAGAAGTAAGAAAGAAAATAGGAGCAGAAAAGATTCACCCTGTCATACAAATTTTGTTTGGATTTTTCTTTGTACTAGGAATAGGAGTAGTCTGGGAAATTTTTGAGTTTATAGCAGACCGCTATTTAGGAGCAAATATGCAAAGAGCAGTAGGCGAACAAGGACAAAATGCTATATTAGATACGATGACAGATTTAATAGCAGCTTTTATAGGGGCTATTGTTACTTGTTTTTATCAAGCAATTGCTTATCGAAAAAGAAAGAAAGAAGGAAACGTAAAATGAAAATAGTGTATGGAACGACAAATCAAGGAAAAATAAATCAAGTAAAGGATTTTTTTCAAACGCAAAAAGTAAAGTTGGAAATCTTGTCTCTAAAAGATATTGGATTTGATAGTAAAATCATAGAAGATGGTAAAACGATACAAGAAAATGCAAGAATAAAAGCAAAAGCAATTGCTAGTTTTTGTAAGAAACATAAAAGAAAAGAAATTGTAGTAGCAGATGATACTGGTTTATGTGTAGATGCATTAGGGGGAAGACCAGGAGTATATTCTGCACGCTATGCAGGAGAACATGCTAAACAAGAGGTAGTGCTTGCAAAGTTATTAGACGAAATGAAACAAGTACCAGAAGAAAAACGTACTGCCCATTTTATTTGCGTTTTAGTTGCTATTTTGCCAAATGAAGAAAGAATTGAAGTAACAGGAAGAACAGAAGGAAAAATTGCCTTAACACCAGGACAAATGGGAAAACTTACTTATGGCCCTATTTTCATACCAGATGGTTTTCATTGTGTAATGAATGAACTAAAAGACGAACAATTAGCCACAACTCACAGAGAAAAGGCTTTTTTAGAATTGTTAGAAAAATTAGAACAGACTAAGGAATAATAACGATTCTTTCGTCTGTTCGTTCTTATTTTGATTTGTTATAACTGATAGAAATTTTGGTCAAGACACAATTTTGCTCTTTTAACTGTTTTTTCATCTGCATGAAGAGAATTTTCTAAAAATTCAGGATGGGTGATTAAAAATTCTCGCATTGTTCGGTCAGGGTTTTCCAAAAACTTAGTAACAAGGTTAAATTGAGCAGGAGTTATTACCTTTTTTTCTAAGGCATCTTGAAATAACGATTTGTCAATACGAATCATAGAAAAAGAAGCAATATGATTTTTTTCAATTTGTTCTGTTCCTCCTTGCATACGGTCTACTACTGCTAAAGACCATTTCATATTTGCTTGCAAATGGTCAACAGCAGGAATCCAATCACGAATATAACTAGAAGCGATGGTAATTAAATCTGCTATATGTAAAATTTTTGCTTGTTTAAAAGAGTTAATTGGTTTTGAAGAAGTAAAAGAAGCATCACTAAGATAACAATCTTGCCCTTTAAAAATACTAATATGTGGTTTTTCTAATAAATAAGCTAATAAGTTAGAAAAAAACCAGTCTCTTCTTTCACCACCAGAAATAGCATCTATTTGAGACAAAGGAATGTTTTTTTGGATAAAGCAGACCAAGTCCTCTATAACATGATGATAAATTTCATTTGTTTGGTATTGGTTTAATACTTTCTCAAAAATTTTTTGTGGCAAGGTTTCTCTTTTTTCTTTATTTTCATCAATAAAAGTAAGAAACCCGTTTGCTTCTTGTTCTGAACCATAAAGAAAATGAGTATTGATAAAATAAGGGCTAATTTTGCCAGAGGTAAGCCAAAATGGTTTGGATTCGGGGCAAATACGTAGTGCATTTGTTTCAAATAAGTATGATTCAATTTGATTCATTTTTATTCCTCCTCTTGTTTTTCTTTATCATAGAAGAAAGGTAAGAAAATGTCAATTCAAAAAGCAAAACTTGTACATTATGTAAAACTATGGTATAATAAACAATAGAAACCTTGAAAACTCAAGGAAAAATACAACAAGGTGGGAAACAAAATGAAAGTAATGATTAGCATGGACGGAATGAGGATAACCATTTCTGACCGCTTCCTAGATGGAAACGGAAGGAATAAAGCCTGTGTAATGATTAGAAAAAGTTCTAAGATTATTGGCACAGGATTCGTGCTATCAAACGGGGGATTTGACCCGGGTGACATTCCGGCCGAACTGGTGGACCAAATCGTCTATCTGTTGAAAGAAAACTGCCCACAACTTTTTTAAAGTTGTGGGCAGTTTTCTTGTCTTTTACTTGTCAAATAAAAAAAAGAAGGATACGATAGAAAAAATATAGAAAGGACTCATTTACGAGTAGTATGAAGTGTTATATATTTTTTAAAGTCCCATAATAAGTATAGTGGAATATTCAAAATTCCATCTTGAACATCAACATTTCTAATTGATGTTTTAACTGCTATTTCAGGTTTATATTTTTCTCTATATACAGATAAGCTTCTTGAATTTAAATTTTTGCCAGATTTTACTTCAAATGGAATAATCTTTTCTTTTAGCTGCCATACAAAATCTACTTCAGCAGTATTTCCGGATGTCCAATAATAGGGATTTTCATTATTTAAACTCATTAATTCTAGTAATACATAATTTTCTGCTAAAGCTCCTTTAAATTCTTTATAGATTTCATGATTTTCTGTTAAAATAAAGCTAGCATCTACTTTTGCTTTTCTTCGTAATAAACCTACATCGCACATATAAATTTTAAAATTGGACATATTTATATAACTTGAAAGTGGCAGATTAGGTTTTTCTATTTTATTCACTTTATAGCACATTCCAGATGAGATTAACCATTGCAATGCATCTTCTAAATCTTTTGCTCTTGCTCCTTTTTTGACATGTCCATATACGAATTTGGAATTTTCTTTTGAAAGTTCTCTTGGTATATAGTCCCATATAAGACTTAATTTTGGTGCATCTGATAAAGGTGCATGTTTTGCGAAATCTAATTCATAAGAATTTAAGATAATATCTTGAATTTTCTCTACTTGTTCAATATCCTTAGTTGTAATCCATTTATCAACAACCTCTGGCATTCCGCCAACAATATAATAATTTTTCAGATAATTTACTAATTTAGTTTCAAAAGTAACAGGTACCTTTCCTGTATTTTTTTCTAAATAGTCGACTAACATCTTTTCATCGTTAGCAATTAAGAACTCTTGAAAATTCATTGGTTTTAATTCGATAAAGTCTACTTTTCCCACAGGAAAAGATAATGGCTTTGAAAGTAAAATTCCTAAAAATGAGCCTGCACATGTAATATGATATTCAGGTGCAGTTTCATAAAAATATTTCAAAGAAGTTAATGCTTTATTACAAAACTGTATTTCATCAAAGATGATAAGTGTTTTTCCTGGCTTTATCACTTTATTATTTAATACACTTAATTCTTCAATGATTCTTCTTACATCTAAATCTCCGAGAGAATCTTTCTTGCAAAGTTTCATTTCCTTCGAAATTGAAATAAGCTATATCTTCATAATTATTTTTACCAAATTCTTTTAATAGCCAAGTTTTACCACATTGTCTAACACCCTTTAGAACTAATGGTTTTCTATCCTTTGAGTTTTTCCATTCTAATAATTTTTGATAAACTAATCTCTCCATTTTTATCACTTCTTTCTGAATAAGTGCTGTTTATGCAATTTAAATTGCATTTTTCATACTTAAATTGTATCATATAATCACATTTTATGCAATTATTTTGAAAATTATTCGTTTATTTTACTGAGAATTGAATAGAAGTAATGTATTTTTCTTTAAAAGCTAGTATGAAAAATCAGTTTTTGAGTGAGTTTAAAGTGAATAGGAAAGAGATTGTAACAGTAATAAAAGACAAAGAAATTCGTAGAATAGCCAAAAATTTTTATGTTTCTATTCTCTAATCTTGAGTAGTTATATATTGTGAATTGTTTTTTTGTCTTTTACTTGTCAAATAAAAAAAAGAATGATACGATAGAAAAAATGTAGAAAGGAGTCATTTATGAGTAGTCTGTTATTAAAAAATGGAACAGTAATTGACTATCAAGAAAGAAGACAAGAACAATTAGATATTTGGATAGAAGATGGTCAGATTACCAAAATGGAAGAAGAAATATTAGATGAAGCAGATGTATGCCTTGATTGTAGAGGTCTTTTTCTTGTTCCAGGTATGATTGATATGCATTGTCATGTAAGAGAGCCGGGATTCGAATATAAAGAAACAATTGAAACAGGAGCGAGAAGTGCAGTAAAAGGAGGATTTACGACAATATGTCCTATGCCCAATACAAATCCTACAACGGATACTACTTCTCGCTTATTATTTGTGCAAGAAAAAGCAAAACAACTTGCTAGCTGCCATGTTTTTCCTTATGCTAGTGTAACAAAAGGACAAAAGGGTGAAGAGCTAGTAGAGTTTGAAGAATTAGCAGAATATGGAGCAATTGGTTTTTCAGATGATGGCATTCCAGTAAAGAATGCCTTAGTTATGAGGCAAGCTATGTTGGAAGCAAATAAAGTAGGAAAACTAATTTCTTCTCATTGTGAACAAATTGAGTTAGCAAAAGGTGCGATTACAGAAGGAGAAGTGTCTCAAAGGTTAGATGTAAAAGGCATTTTGCCAGAGGCCGAAGAAGTGATGGTAGCAAGAGAAATCGTACTTTCCCAGACGAATCATATTCCGATTCATATTTGTCATGTAAGTACCAAAACTTCTGTGAATTTAATAAGGGATGCTAAAAAAAGAGGTGTTTTGGTTACTTGTGAAACGTGCCCACATTATTTTTCTTTAACAGAACAAGAAGTATTACACTCAGGAACAAATGCTAAAATGAATCCACCACTACGAACAGAAGAAGATAGACAAGCTATTATAAAAGGTCTGCAAGACCGGAACCATTGATGTAATTGTAACAGACCATGCTCCTCATGCTAAAGAAGAAAAGCATCAAGATTTAGAAACAGCACCAAATGGTATTATTGGTTTTGAAACAGCTTTAGCAGTAATTATTACGTATTTAATCAAACCAAAACTAATTTCTTGGTTTGATTTTGTAAAACTCACCTCCTATCAACCCGCCAAACGATTACAGCTTTTTAAAAAAGGAGAGTTAAAAGTAGGATTTGATGCAGATATTACTATAATAGACCCAGAGTATAAAGCAATCTATCAAGAAGAAAGTATTGTATCAAAATCTAAAAATACTCCATATATTGGCAAAACTTTAATAGGGCAAGTAGCCTACACCATAGTAGATGGAAAAGTGAAGTATAAAAGGTAAAGTAAGATAGATAAAAAATAGGAGGAACCATATGAAAAATGCAATGGATAACCTAATCGAAAGAATAATAAAATTAGATAATCCTACTGTTATGGGATTAGACCCAAGTTATGAAAAATTGCCAAGTTATATAATAGAAAAATATCCTAATACTTTAGAAGGTGTATGCCAAGCTATTTTAGAATTCAATCAAACTTTAATGGATGCAACATATGATATCATTCCAGCAATAAAGCCACAAATAGCCTTTTATGAAAAGTATGGAATAGCGGGAATGAAAACTTTTTTAGAAACTTGTCATTATGCAAAACAAAAAGGAATGATAGTAATTGCTGATATTAAAAGAGGAGATATTGGTTCAACTGTGCAGGCTTATTCGGATGCCTATTTAGGAAGAACCAAAATAGGACAAACGGAAGTACCTATTTTTGATGTCGATTTTATTACCGTTAATCCGTATCTTGGAACAGATGGAATCAAACCTTTTCTAGAAGATGCAAAAAAATACCAAAAAGGAATATTTATTTTAGTAAAAACCTCTAATCCTTCTTCTGGGGAACTACAAAACCTTACATTACAAGAAGGAAAAACAGTATATGAAAAAGTAGCACAATTAGTCAATCATTGGGCAGAAGACTCAATAGGTAAATACGGATATAGCTGCATTTCTGCTGTTGTAGGAGCAACTTATCCAAACGAACTAGAATCATTAAGAAAACAAATGCCACATAGCTATTTTTTAATTCCTGGCTATGGAGCACAAGGAGGAAAAGCACAAGATATTGCATTAGGATTTGACCAAAATGGATTAGGTGGTATTGTAAATGCTTCTAGAAGTTTAATGTATGCTTTTCGTGCTAGAAAAGAACTAGAAACAGGAGAAGAAAAAGAATTTGCACAGGCAACTAGAAATGAAGCGATACGTATGAAAGAAGAATTAAACCAAGCATTAAAAAGAAGGTAGAAAAAAGAAAGGAGAAAAATATGGCAAAAATGTACTTAGCAGATTTAGTTTGTAAAAAGCAACTAACACAAGATATTTTCCTATTTTCAGTAAAAGCAGAAGAGCTTTCAAAAGAAGTAAAACCTGGTCACTTTTTAGAAATTCGTGTAACAGACCAAGTTGAGCCATTTTTAAGAAGACCGATTAGTATTTATGAAGTAGAAGAAGAAAAAGGTACGGTTAGTTTTCTTTTTCAAGTAAAAGGAAAAGGTACGAAAATTCTTTCTCAAAAACAAGAAGGAGATAAAATTGATTTATTAGGACCACTAGGAAATGGTACATTTGAATATGGCCGTTATTCTAACATTGCCATATTAGGAGGGGGAATTGGTATATTTCCTTTATATGAATTAGCCAAAAGAGCAAAAGAAAACAAGATAAATGTTTCTACTTATTTAGGCTTTCAAACAAAGAAAAGAGTGATATTAGAACAAGAATTTCAAACCGTGTCTGATACATTGGTAATAACAACAGATGATGGTTCTTATGGCGAAAAAGGATTTGCTATTGACCAATTAAAAAAGCAAAAAGGGTATGACTGTATTTATGCTTGCGGTCCTTTGCCAATGCTAAAAGCAGTAAGACAATATGCAGTAGAAGAAAAAATACCCTGTCAAATTTCACTAGAAGAAAGAATGGGTTGTGGATTAGGTGCCTGTTTAGGGTGTGCTATAAAAGTAGCAGGAAAAGAAGAGTATTGGCATGTATGTAAAGCAGGACCCGTTTTTGATGCAAAATTAATTGAAATTTAAGGAGGAAGAAAGGTGCCAAGCTATGTCATTCATGTTGCCATTGGGCAAGAATATATAAAAAAGCATCCAGGAAACATACAAAACAAAGAACAATTTATACAAGGAGTCATTGCCCCAGATAGAGACGAAAATAAACAAAAAGCACATTTTTGTATTACTGATAGAACCAATATTCAGTTATGTGATTATATAAAAACACATTCTATTTTATCAGATTATGAAAAAGGATATTATTTACATCTTTTAACAGACTATCTATTTTATTCTGTTATGTTTAAAGAAGAAAATAAAACGGCACAAAAAGAAGGAGGAGGACTTTACTCTGATTATGACGTGCTAACGAAACCTCTTATTTTAAAATATCAAGTAGAACTTCCCAAAGAAATAGAACACTATTCTCGTTTTGTAGAAGGCAGACTTACTTATTTAGCATTCGATAAAATAAGCGAGTTTATTGACCTTGTTTCGAGTTTTCAAATAGAAGAAGAAATTGAAAACAGATTATCAAAAAAAGAAAGGAGACAGGCATGAAGACAAGTATTAATTTTGCAGGAATTCAAATGAAAAACCCGATTACTGTGGCATCTGGAACATTTGGCTATGGAAGAGAATTTTCCTCCTTTTTTGATTTAGGAAGATTAGGAGGAATTATTACAAAAGGAACTTCTCTTAAACCAAGACCAGGAAATAAACCACCAAGAGTGTGTGAGACGTCTTCTGGGATGTTAAATAGTATTGGACTACAAAATCCGGGTGTAGACTATTTTTTGCAATATGATTTACCTTTTTTAAAGAAGTTTGATACAGCAATTATTGTAAATGTTTGTGGAAATAGCATTGAAGATTATGTAGAAGTATGTAGAATTTTAAATAAGGAACCAATTGATGGAATTGAATTAAATTTATCTTGTCCAAATGTAAAACAAGGATGCTTAGCTTTTGGAACGACTTATGAAGGGGTAAAAGAAGTAACTAGTAAAGTAAGAAAAGTAGTAGATAAACCGCTAATTGTAAAACTAACCCCCAATGTAACCGATATTACCAAACCGGCAAAAGGAGCTGAAGATAGCGGTGCAGATGGTATTTCTTTAATTAATACTTTGCTAGGAATGAAAATTGATGTGAAAACCAGAAAACCAATTTTAGCGAATAATACAGGAGGACTATCTGGACCTGCTATTAAACCAGTAGCTATTCGCATGGTCTATCAAGTAGCACAAGCAGTTTCTATTCCTATTTTAGGAATGGGAGGAATTATAAAGGGAGAAGATGTAATTGAATTTATGCTAGCAGGTGCTAGTGTGGTTTCAATTGGAGCAGGTAATTTTATTGACCCTTATACAAGTATGAAAGCACTTGAAGAAATGAAAGACTATATGGTAAAATATAAGATAGAAGATATAAAAGACATAATTGGAAAAGTAGAAATGAATGAATAAGAAAGAGAAAAACAACGTTAAAGTATAGAAAAGAGTAAAAGAAGACAGACTAAGAAAAATTAGTTTGTCTTTTTTGGTTTTTGAAAGATTAAGAAAACTTTAATGTTATCTTAAAAATTTCTTTAATAGTTTATGATAGTATCAAAATAAGAAAAGAGGGGAAGGAAAAATGGAAAAAGAAAAAAGAAAAGAAATCCTGATAAAGGTTTTTTGGGTTTTTATCATAGGAAGCTTTATTGGTTGTATTGTCGAAATGATGGTTTGTCTTGTCCAAAAAGGACATTTTGAATTAAGACAAGGTGTGATTTATGGTCCTTTTCTTCCTGTATATGGAATAGGGGCAGTTGTTTATTTTTTTACGATACCAAAAATCAAAGGGACAGGAAAAGTATTTTTAGCCAGTATGATATTAGGAGGAGTAACAGAATATCTTTTTTCTTATTTTCAAGAAAGATGGTTTGGAACGGTTTCATGGGATTATAGTCATCTATGGTTTAATGTAAATGGAAGAACAAGCTTGCTTCATTGTTTGTATTGGGGAGGGGCTGGTATTTTGTTTGTAAAATTAGTCTATCCATTTTTAAATCGTTTGATTGATAAATTTAAAACAAGAGAAACTTTTCGTTATGTAACAGCTACATTTGTGATTTTTATGTTTTTTAATATGTGTATTTCAAGTGTAGCAGCCAATCGTCAATATGAAAGAATGCAAAATATAGCCGCTACAACAAGTTTAGACCAATTAATGGACCAATATTATCCAGATTATTTATTAAATACGATTTATTCAAATAAGATTGTTAAAATGTCGATTAAGTAAAGACAAGAGACTTAACCAAAAAAAGACTTTTTTCATATAATACTCTAGAAAGGAGGGAGATATGAAAAGAGTCTTTTTAAAAAGTATTTTTTCATTTTGGTGTTTACTAATTGTAATGGTAGTTTTCTTTACGATACCATCTCAAGCAATTCCACCAGTTAGTGAACCAACATATGAGGGAATAGATGTAAGTGCTTGGCAAGGATACATAGATTATACCAGAGTAAAAGAAGCGGGGATAGAGTTTGTCTATATTAAGGCAAGTGAGGGGCAAAACTATGTAGACCCCTATTTTCGAACCAATTATAATAATGCAAAAGCAAATGGGTTAAAAATTGGTTTTTACCATTATGTAAGAGCAACAACACAAGACGAGGCAATCCGAGAGGCAAATCACTTTGCTTCTGTTATTTCTGGTACAGAGGCAAATTGTAGATTAGCAATGGACTTTGAGAGTTTTGTCAATTTATCTGTAGAACAGATAAATCAAATTGCTCTTACTTTTTTAAGAACAGTTCAGCAAATAACCGGAAAAGAAATGGTGGTATATAGTAATACCTATACAGCAAGAACGATTTTTAGTCAGGAGGTTGCAAACAATTATCCTTTATGGGTGGCAAACTATGGAGTACAAGAACCAGGAGAAAATGGCAAATGGGACACTTGGATTGGATTTCAATATACCGATACAGGAGAAATTCCAGGTATTGAAGGTTATGTAGATAGAGATTATTTTACTAAAGAAATTTTATTATCTGACCAGTCTGAAATACCAAGTGGTGATAAGCCAGACGACAACGGGCAAAAAACGATTACTTATACGGTAAAAAGAGGAGATACCTTAAGTAGAATTGCTCTTCATTATGGAACAACGGTAAGTGCGATTGTTGCTATCAATGCTATTCCTAATCCAAATTTAATTTATCCAGGACAACAAATATTGATTCCAGTTAGTGAAAATGCAGGAGAAAATACAGGTTCTTTTCAGACGATTTATATTGTACAAAGGGGAGATAATCTAACCAGAATTGCTCGTAGATATGGTGTAACAGTAAATGAAATTGTAAGGGCAAATGCTATTTCGAATCCAAACTTAATTTATCCAAATCAAAGACTAATCATTCCAACCAACGTTTCGAATAGTAATAACGGATATGCTATCTATATTGTAGGAAGAGGAGACAATTTAAGTAGAATTGCTCTTCGCTATCATACAACGGTAAATGAAATCGTAAGAGCAAATGCTATTTCGAATCCAAACTTAATTTATCCGGGACAAAGATTGTGGATTCCAACTAACACAGGTAATGTATATGTTGTAAGAAGAGCAGATACTTTAAGTGGAATTGCAAGATATTATGGAGCAAGTGTAAATGAAATCGCAAGAGCAAATGCTATTTCCAATCCAAACTTAATTTATCCGGGACAAAGATTATGGATTCCGAAACAAAACCAAAATGTTCGTTCTATGACGGAAACCAAAACAGAAGAAAGATGTGATTTAGGGCATGTTATTTATACGGTACAACAAACAGATACGTTAGAGCAAATTGCTACATTGTTTCATTGTTCAGAAGAAAAAATAAAACAATTAAACCGATTAACATCAAATGAAGTTATACCAGGAACCCAGCTTAGAATTTGTTGTTTTCATGAAACATAGACACAAAATGTGCTATTAGATTTCATCTAATTAGCACATTTTTTTTACCAAATTAGCAAATCACTTTCACATAAAAAACACAAGCTATCGATAAAATAAAATCACATTAAGAGAAAGAAGGTGATTTTTAAAAAATGACAAACCAGACTTCTTTGTGTCATCAAAATCAAACAAAAAGAAGGAAGGAGGAATGCGATGAATCATAATTTTACATAGATAAAGTGAAAAGGAAAGAGAAGTGATGCCTATACGTATTTTAAACCTAAAAAATTATCCCCTTTGAAAAAGAACTGCCTGACAAGCAGTTCTTTTGTTATAAAAAAGGTAGCAAAGGAACCAGTAAAATTTTAGAAAATATATTGACAAACGATAAATGATAAGATAAAGTTACTGTAAAGGGGGCTTTTTGATGAAGAAACTAGAAAAAACAAATTTAAAATCTTGGCAAGTAATGGTGTTATGTACTATTTTAGTTATCTTAGTAGTAGCCATTTATTTACTAGCTGAATTTTTCTTTTCAGATAAAGAAGGAATGCAAAAAAGTGCAAGTGTTAGTTTGAATGAAAGGATTTCAGAGTTTTTTCCAAATCCAGATAGAATTATCCTAAAGCCGAGTAAAGAAAATGCGTATTGGATTATCACCAAACAAGACAAAAATTATACTCAGATAATAGAAGAATTAGATAAACAAGTAAAACAGTCGAATGCGAAGTCACAAAACAAAACACAAGAAGAAATGCAACAATTAGAAGAGTCTGACCAATATGTCATGTTAGACTATTATCAAATTAGTAAAAATTATGTGCTTTCTCTTTCGACTTCCCAAATGATGCGTTATACTTCTGAAGGGGCGATTGTAGTAAGAGAAAATTTAGACATAGAGCAGTTACAAAACCTTATTCAAGAGGTAACATCACAAACAACTTCTGATTCATTAGAAAGTGAAGAGCTGTTATCAAAAAATAAGATAGAAATCATTCCAGAGGAGTATCGTGATGAGTTTGAAAAAACAAAATTAGAGGATACCTATCAAATGAGAATTACACAAAACTATCAATTCGAACAATTAAAAGAAGTATTCGATATTGCTTCTGATAATCAAGATATTCCTAAACTAGAGGAAAACGATTTAGTGATAGCTACTATTTCAAAATACTCTGATATAAAGGCAAAAGCGGGGATAAGAAAGATTGAATATACCTATTCTTCTAGAAAGGGAACAGATTATACCGTTCATTTATTAATGGTTAGTAAAGTGGTAAATTCAGAAAGTATTTATCATACTTTTAGCCAAGAGGCTAGTTATCCTATCAATCAAATAGGAGCAGATGGAATGTATCGTTCAAATGAATATTTACCATATTTTCGTGTTTATTCCGATTATGCAGTACGCAGCCAAACTGCTATGCAATTAGGATTTACTGCTCAAAAGGATGGAAGCTTTACCATATTATTAAAAGATAAAAAGCAGTTAGATAACATCAATCAGACGTTAAAATTAAATGGTTTTTCTCAAGATGGAAACAATGCTTTTTATCGTGATATTTTTGCAAATGAGAATCGCTACCAATACATGTTATGTGTTAAAAATACAACAGGACATTACGAAGTAGACTTGCAAGGAAAAGGCGATTATGTAAACGGAATCAATTTTGATATGAAGCAGATTTTATTAAATAGTTACGAATTAACAGATAGTGAAGGAAAAACAAAATTACAAGGAAATGTGATTGCCATTCCAAAACAAGTTACGTTCCATACGATAACAGTACAAGATAATCCTTATGACCGTGATAAGTTTGAAGAAAATACTAGAAAAATAACAGTACAAGAGGCAAAACAAAAAGCGAAAGACATGTTAGGAACAATGGAAACACAAGCTTTTTTAGATATTTTAAGTGGTATTACCCCTTTTGAAAATTATAACATTACCTATAACGATAGTTTTAGAAGAGTATGGGTAGTCACCAAAGAAGGGCAAACAACGCCTACTGCAGTAGTAATTGATGCTACAACAGGAAAAATCATTGACCGAAACGAGTTAGGATGTTAAAAAGGAGAAGAAAGATGCAAGGAAAAAATAACCAACAATATTATTTGAAAATAGCCACAAAAATACTCATCATTTTATTTATTTTATTTGGTCTTTGGGTTGGATATAAAGTTGCTGCTTTTTATCTTCCTTTTCTGATTGCTATTTTGATAGCAACTTTAATTGAACCAATCATTCATTTTTTTATGAAGAAAACGAAGATGAAAAGAAAAATGGCAAGTAGTATTTCTCTTATTTTAGTGTTAATCATTATAGGTTCTTTATTGACTTTTTTGATTTCTTCTTTAATTGCAGAGGCTAAGACGCTACTGGCTAATTTAAATGGTACTTTTACACAAGCCTATAACTGGAGTATGCAGTTTTTAGAAGATTTACAAACAGGAAAAATAGAAATACCACCAGAAGTAATTTCTACCATACAAAATTCGATGGGAAGCATTTTAAATGGAGCAAAAGATATTGTTTATAATATTTTAACAGGACTGGTTAATACGATTAGCTCGATTCCTACTATGATTACCTATATTTTTATTACATTACTTGCAATTGTGTTTGTTTGTTTTGACCGTGATTATGTAAGAGAAATGGTAAAAAAACATGTTCCTACTGTTTGGATAGAAAAAGCAAAAGAATTGATGCATCAAACTTGTAGTATTGCTTGGAAATATGTTAAAGCAGAGGCAAAACTTTCAGGTATTTGCTTTTGTTTAGTATTAGCAGGGTTATTTATGTTTGAGATAGTAGGGCTGAAGGTAGAATATACCATTTTGATGGCTCTTTTTATAGGATTTGTCGATTTGTTGCCCCTTTTTGGAGCTGGTGCAGTAATGGTTCCATGGTCTATTTGGCTCTTTTTAATTGGAAATACCCCCCTTGCTATAGCGGTGTTAGGTTTATGGCTTGTATGGGCAGTAATTAAAAATTTAATAGAGCCAAAATTTGTTAGTAAGCAGATGGGAATGCATCCTATTTTTACTCTATTTGGAATGTATACTGGATTTCGTTTGTTTGGCGTATTAGGACTTATGATAGGCCCTATTGTATTACTCATTCTAAAAAGTGTATTTCGTAATTTAGTAGAAAAGGGAATTTTTAAATCTTTTTTTGAGTTAGAATAAGATTTTTAGGAAAGTGAGTAAAAGATGAAAAATGTAACCTATGTATTTTTGATTAGACATTCTGAACAATTAAGAATAGAAAGCCCAAATAACAAAATGGAAGATAGCCAAATTAGGAATGAAAAAATAATATTGTCTGTAGAAGGAGAAAGAAAAGCCGAAGAAATCAGTCATCTTAAAGAGCTAAAAGAAATAGAGGTATTGTGGTCTAGTAACTATGTTAGAGCGATTTGTACTGCTAAATATATTGCCAATCAAAATAAAATAGAAATTAACATAGACAAGAATTTTAATGAAAGAAAATTACGGAAATGTTGAAGAATTCAAAAAATTAGGAAAAGATAAAAAATGGTCCTTTACAGAAGAGCAGTTATTAGATGAAAATTTAAAAAATAGAGAGGGAGAAAGTAGAGCTGAAGTAACAAAGAGAATGGAAGTAGCTTTTCATCGAGTTCTTGTGGAAAATAGTGGTAAAAAAATAGCAATTGTAAGTCATGGAGCGGCTATTCAATTCTTATTAATGAAATGGTGCAAATTAAATAACACCAATCAGCTTGAATGGGGTGGAAAAACAATTACACTTTCTTCACCAGGAGTGATTAAATTAGTATTTGAAGAGAAAAACTTAATAAGCTTAACACAAATTAGATAAAGATGAAAAGGATAGTCGTAAGATAAAAAGGATAAAAAAAGACAATGTTGAAAAATGTCGAAAGAAGCGGTATAATATAGATAGACTTTCAGAAATTTCTGGAAGAAACAAATAGGAGGGTAAACTAGATGCTGATCTATGAGTTTGATAGGCAGGACCCGAATCATGGAGAGATTTTTCATGTTACTCCATCAAGGACAAGAACTCCAATAGCAGACTTTATTGTTACATGGGAAGAAGAAGGAAGGTATGTTGGAATTTATCTATACTCAGAAAGAGGCTTGACTGAACAGCAACAAAAATCTCTTCAAAGAAATATTCTCAGGGAGTTTGAAGCAAAGTTTAAAGTATGAGTTTACCAGGAGGCGGGGCGATTGTGCATCAGTACAGTTTGCCCTCCGCTTCTTTTTAATTCTTAAGAAAGAAAAAATGTATTGCTATTTTTCCATTCTTCGGATAAAATATTCTTTAGAAAGAAGGGAAGAATATGATTCAAATTCAAAATGTTACTAAATCTTATGTAAAAGGAATAAAATCAGTCGATTCTCTTAATTTAGAAATAAAAGATGGAGAAATTTTTGGTTTCTTAGGACCAAATGGTGCAGGTAAAACCACCACGATTAAAATGATAACAGGAGTTTTAAATCCAGATGAAGGAACGATTTTAATTGATGGAAAAAGTATTTTATCCCAACCGTTAGAGGCAAAAAAACAATTTGGTTTTGTCCCAGATAATCCAGATATGTTTTTACGATTAAAGGGAATTGAATACTTAAATTTTTTAGCAGATATCTATGAAATTAGTCAAGAGGTTAGAAAACAAAGAATTGAAAAACTAACCAAACAATTTGAAATTTATGATGATTTATCAAGCCAAATTCATACTTATTCTCATGGTATGAGACAAAAAATTGTGATTTGTGGTGTTCTTTTAAATCATCCGAAAAATTGGATTTTAGATGAACCTATGACAGGGTTAGACCCAAAATCTTCTTATGACTTAAAAGAAATGATGAGAGAGCATGCCAAAGAAGGAAATAGTGTATTTTTCTCTACTCATGTTTTGGAAGTAGCAGAAAAATTATGTGATAGAGTAGGAATTATTCGTAAAGGAAAACTTGTTTTTGTTGGTACATTAGAAGAAATGAAAAACCGCTTTAAAGAAAATAAATCATTAGAAGAGCTATTTTTGGAGATTACAGAAGATGAATAAAAAAGTTTGGTCTTTAACAAAAGTTTTCCTAAAAAATTCCTTCCAAAACACAGGTTCTAAGAAAAAAACAAATACCAAAGCAAAAAGCATGGGTATGATTATTCTTTATGCTCTTTTATTTCTTTATGTAGCAGGCATTATGGGGTCGCTAAGTTTCGGTATGATTCAAAGCTTGCTTGAAATTCACCAAGAACAAGTATTTTTAGGTGTTTTCTTTTTAGCAATTGCTTTTCTACTTATCTTTCAAGCTATTTTTTCCGGGATGAATGTATTATATTTTTCAAAAGATGTAGAATATGTTTTGCCACTTCCTTTAAAACCAAGAGAAATCGTAATGGCAAAATTAAATACCATACTAATAACCGAATATGGAACAGAACTTCTCTTTGGAGCCATTCCTCTTATTTTATATGGTATTTTAACAGGTGCTGGAGCGATTTACTATCTTATGACAATAGCTGTTTTACTTGTTTTTCCGATTTTACCAATTTTAATTGCTTTACTACTTATCATGGTAGTAATGACTTTTTCAAAATTTACCCGTAATCGAGAAAAATTTCAAGCGATTTCTACGATGCTAATTGTAGCAATTGTAATGATATTTAGTTTTTCTATGAGTGGTACAAATCAAATGTCAGATGAACAGTTAGCACAATCACTTGTGCAGGCAAATGGAATGGTAGAACAATTAGGAGGGTATTTTATTACCATTCAACCAGCGATTAAAGCAATTACCAATCCTTCTATTTTATCTGCTATATTCGAGCTTGCTAAACTATTACTTGTTACCATTATCTCCTATGTTATCTTTTTGACCATTGGACAAAAAATTTATTTAAAAGGAGCAGTTGGAAGTTCTAGCAGTAGTAATCGTAAAAAGAAAGAAAAAGTGCCATTAGAATATCAAAAGCAATCAGCTAGTATTAGTTATGTGAAAAAAGAGATGAAAATATTAATTCGTAATCCTGTTTTTTTTATGCAATGTGTTTTACCAGCCATTTTGATGCCCATTTTAATGTTTGGAATAACAGGATTAGCTCTAATGAGTGCACCCCAACAAGAATTAGAACAAGCGACCATGCAAATACAACCTTTAGCCTATTCTTCTTTTGCCGTTTGTATTGTACTTGGAATTACGGTTTTCTTTTCTATGATGCTTTATACAGCAACGACTGCTTTTTCAAGAGATGGGCAAAATGCTACTTTTGTGAAATATATACCGATTGCACTTTATAAACAGCTATATTATAAAGCGGTTCCCAATATGCTTTTTTATGGGATAGAAACGATACTTACATTAGGCGTTTTTTGGTTTTTAACAAGAGTTTCGATTTTGTTTTTACTTGTTTTATTTATCGTGGCTATGTTAATAGGAGCAATAACTAGTATTGTGATGGAATTTGTAGATTTAAAGAAACCAAAATTAGAATGGGATACAGAATATGCAGTTGTAAAACAAAATATCAATTTAGTGTGGAACTTTTTGTTTGGAATGGTAGTATTAGGAATTTTAATAGGACTTACTTTTTTCCTTCCAAATGTTATTGTTTTTCTTATTACAATTTCATTAGTATGTGTAGTTACTTTATTTTTATTACATCGCTATATTCAAAAAAAGCAAACAAAATTATTTGAAAAAATAAATTAAAAA
>DBFJJM010000089.1:0-25683 GCA_048393175.1 Candidatus Merdicola sp. | reverse complement strand
TAAAAAGAATTGACCGAATCGCACCAGAAATAATAGGAATTGAAGAAGGAGCTTATTATAATAAAGAAGTAAGCTATACTATAAAAGAACAAAGTATTCGTGATATTATTATAGATGGATTTGTCTATAATGAGAAAAATGCACCAAAGGTAATTAGTAAAGAAGGAAGACATACTATTAAAGTAATTGACAAAGCAGGAAATGAATCAAAAGAAATTAGTTTTATGATAGACACAACAAAGCCAGTAATTACCGTAAAAGAAGAATCAAAAGGAACAGACCCATATTATACACAGGTTAGTTTTAAGCTATATGATAATAGAGGAATCAAAGAAGTAGAAGTAAATGGAACGGTTATGAAGAGAACCCCAAATAATTGGAGTGACTTAAATTACGTTTCTGTAGGAAAAAACGGAGGAATAGAAGGAAGAAATACCGTTATCTTAAGAGACTTAGCAGGAAATGAAACAAGTTATATCTTTTATTTAGATACAAAAGCTCCAGAAGCAAGTATTACGTATTCGAATAAAAATGGAAGCCAAGTAACCAAAGAAGATGTAATCGTAACGTTAACCGCAAATGAGCCAATTAAACAAATCGAGGGATGGGAGAAACAAAACGATACAACTTATACGAAAACCTATTCTAAGAATGGAAAATATCAAGTAGAAATAGAAGATTTAGCAGGAAATAAAACGAGTATTTCTTATGAAGTAAAAAGAATTGACCGAATCGCACCAGAAATAATAGGAATTGAAGAAGGAGCTTATTATAATAAAGAAGTAAGCTATACCATAAAAGAGCAAAGTATTAGTCAGATTATTATAGATGGAAAAATCTATAATGAGAAAAATGCACCAAAGGTAATCAGCAAAGAAGGAAGACATACTATTAAAGTAATTGACAAAGCAGGAAATGAATCAAAAGAAATTAGTTTTATGATAGATACAACAAAACCCGTTATCACAGTAAAAGAAGAATCAAAAGGAACAGACTCACATTATAGAGAAGTTAGTTTCAAGTTATATGATAACCAAGCTGTAAAAGAAGTAGAGCTAAATGGAACGGTTATGAAAAGAACACCAAGTAAATGGAGTGATTTAAATAACATAGCTATAGGAAAAAACGGAGCAATAGAAGGAAAAAATATCGTTATCTTAAGAGACTTAGCAGGAAATGAAACAAGTTATACCTTCTATTTAGATACAAAAGCTCCAGAAGCAAGTATTACGTATTCGAATAAAAATGGAAGCCAAATTACCAAAGAAGATGTAATTGTAACGTTAACTGCAAATGAGCCAATTAAACAAATCGAAGGATGGAAAAAACAAAACGATACAACTTATACTAAGTCCTATTCTAAGAATGGAAAATATCAAGTAGAAATAGAAGATTTAGCAGGAAATAAAACGAGTATTTCTTATGAAGTGAAAAGAATTGATAAGGAAAAACCAGTTATAAAAGGAATCGAGAATGGTAAAACATATAACAAAGAAGTAAGTTATACAGTAGAAGAGCAAAATATTAGTCAAATTATCATAGATGAAGTAAGTTATCAAGAAAAAACAGCACCAAAAACAATTTCTGGTAATGGAACACATACGATTCAAGTAAAAGATAAGGCAGGAAATGTATCTGATTTACTTTCTTTTGTAATCGAAATGGAATAAAATAAAATTAAAAAAGGGAACATGTGTGTTCTCTTTTTTTTGATGAATGTCATAAAAACGTTATACAATAGTTATAAAATTGTAATATCTAAAGCTTTATTCGTATTATATAATAGAAAAAAATAAAAATAGAGGAAAGCAAAATGAAAATAGAAAAAGAACTTGCTAAAAAAGGGATTTATCCTATTTGTGAAATAAAATATGAAGAAAAAATACAACTAGCAAGATTTGTAACAAATAAACTAAGTCAATTTCCTTTTTTGGAGGCACAATATAATGAACTTTTAATGCGTTTGGTAAACTGTACAATGTATTTTGCTAAAAAAAATGTTTCTATTCGGCAAGGTGAATTATATTTATCAAAACAATGCTATTTATTTTAGTGAAGAAATAAAAGAAAACCAAATCGATGAACTCATTTTGCATGAATGTATTCATTTTTTACAAGATGCTAGAAATATTGATGGAAGTCTAAATCGTATAGGGCTTTGCCATTTTTCAGAATTTAAAGTAACTGGATTAGGGCTAAATGAAGCAGCAGTACAATATATTGCTTCACAGGCATGTGGAAAAGAAGTTCAAAAAATTGAACAAGACGATTTGTTTTATGTTACTTTAAATCAAAAATACTATCCTTTATTGACTAGTGTTTTTTTACTATTGACTTATTTATTACCAGAGGAGTATTTAGTAGATTGTACTATCAATAGTAGACAAAATTTTCAAGAATATTTATGGAATATGTTCGAAGAAGATACACAAAAGATTTTAAATCAATTTGATATGTTATTAGATTTAGAATTAAGAATAAAACAACGAAAAAAAACCAGACAAAAAAAAGTGAATCAATATAAGCAACTACAAGCTCTTATCGTATTTTCCTATTTTTCAAAGATAGTAAAATATACTGATTCAATAGAGCAACTAGAAAAAGAAAGAGCTAAACTAGACCGTTTACAAGAAATAATACAAAAGAATCATATATATGAAAGACAAAAAATAGAAATAGAAGAATTATTTGACCAAAAACTTAGTAAATTATATAAACAAAAAAATAGACTAGCGATGATGGTAATATCACAAAATAAATTAACACGTTTTTTTCAAAAAATCGTTTCTTATTTAACAGAAAAATAAATGGCAATCTTTAAAATAAGATTGCCAAAATATTTAACAAAAATAGATTTAATGCTATTTTCCAAGACATTCTAGTAGTTTTGCATAGAATGTTTTTTGCAATTGATAAATTATAATCTTTTCGAATAGTCAAAGCAAAACAATTTGTTTCATTGGTTACTTCTTGTGTTAGAGCTAGATTTTCTTTACTCATTTTCTCCACCTTCTTTAGTATATGCTATTATTATAGCAGAAAAAGAAAAAGAATGTCAATATATAGCAAATCAATAAAAAAAACATTTCTTTTACACAATAATTGATTATTAAAAGTTTTGTAGTATATAATAGCAAAAAAATCCTCATTCAAAATTATACTAAAACAAGATAAAAAAAGGGAAGGTAGAGTTTTTACGAAAACAGTTTTAAAAGTCCTCTTGAAAGGTTAAAGGGGAAGGATAAAAAATAGGATAAATACATAAAAAGCCTTTTAAAAAGTGGTAATGTAGTATATAATACTCTCAAATTGTAAATTAATAGGGAGAAGAGAATGACAAAAAAATGGGAGATTTATCAAAAAAATGAAGAAGAAATAAAAGCAGTGGCAAAAAAGTACCAAATTAGTCAACTACTTGCAAGTATTCTAGTAAGTCGTAATATTGGTACAGAAAAAGAAATTCGTATTTTCTTAGAGCCGACTAGGTCAGACTTTCATGACCCTTTCCTATTTCAAGATATGGAAAAAGCAGTAAAGCGTATGATAGAAGCGATAAATAGAAAAGAAATGGTAGTAATTTATGGGGATTATGATGTAGATGGCATTACAAGCACCACAGTTTTAAAAAAATTCTTGCAAGATAGGGGATTAAACGCCAAAACATATATTCCGAATCGCTTAGAAGAGGGGTATGGATTAAATAAACAGGCAATTGATGAGATTTCGAAGGAAAAAACAGATTTAATTATTACGGTAGACTGTGGAATTTCTAGTGTAGAAGAAGTGGAATATGCCAAACAAAAAGGGATGGACGTTATTATTACAGACCATCATGAAACATTAGAAGAGCTTCCAAAAGCAATTGCTGTTATAGATGCAAAACGAAAAGATAATACCTATCCATTTCGTGGGTTGGCAGGAGTAGGAGTTGTTTTTAAACTAATTCAAGCGATTTCAATAAAAATGGGATTAGAAGAAAAAGAGTATTTAAAGTACTTAGATTTAGTTTGTATTGGAACGATTTCTGATATTGTACCATTGATTAATGAAAATCGTGTTATTGCTAAACTAGGATTAAAACTAATTGAAGTTACTAAAAATGCAGGAATCCGCTATTTAGTGGCAGCGACCGGATATAAAAAAGTGGATTCTAACATGATTTCTTTTGGAGTAGCACCTAGAATTAATGCCTGTGGTAGAATGGGGCATCAAGAAGAGGCTCTAAAACTATTTTTAACACAAGACCCAAAAGAAGCACAAGAAATTACGAAAACATTAAATAAATATAACAAAAAAAGACAAGATACAGAAAAGAGAATTTTTGAAGAAGCATTAAAAGTCATCAAAAAAAGGCAATTAGACCAAAAGCAAGCGATTGTTTTAGGAGGAAAGAATTGGCATCATGGAGTGATTGGAATTGTTTCTTCTAAAATTACAGAACTGTATTTTAAACCAAGCATTTTAGTATGCTTTGAGGGAGATGAAGCAAAAGGCTCAGGGAGGAGCATTCCAGGATTTGATTTGCACGATGCCTTATGCCAATGTGGAGATTATTTAGAAAAATACGGTGGACACGAAATGGCAGTAGGTCTTACTTTGAAAACAAAAAACTTTGACTCTTTTGAAGAAAAGTTTGAAGTAATTGCCAAACAAAGTCACTTAGAAGAAATTGAACCAATATTATACATTGATGGTGTGGTAGAATTAAAAGACATGAAAAAGGAAGTGGTAAAAGAGCTTTCCTTATTAGAACCATTTGGAGAACAGAACCGTGTTCCTTTGTTTTTATATAGAAATTTAAAGATTGATTCGATTCGTGCTTTATCAGAAGGAAAACATTTAAAATTAACCTTAAAAGATACGAACTATAAAATGGATGGAATTGGATTTAATTTGGGAAATTTGGTGGAGGAATATCGTATTGGAGATAAAATAGATATAGTAGGTATACTAGAGATGAACGATTTTAATGGGAATGAAGCCATACAAATTAATATAAAAGATATACGAAAGAGTTATGAAAAGTGAGGTGACGACTAATTATGTCAGAAATGCAAAATAAAACAATTCAAGATGTTATTTCCTGTATTAGACGCCGAAAAAGATGGACCGATACAAGGTTTGTTACAAAAGCCTATCAATATGCTGTGGAAAATCATGCACAGCAATGTAGAAAGTCAGGAGAGCCATATATTATTCATCCTATTCAAGTAGCTTATATTTTAGCAGAGATTGGGTTGGATGTTCCTACTATTTGTGCTGCCTTATTACATGATGTAGTAGAAGATACTAGTGTAACACATGAGGATATTGTCCGTGAGTTTGGAGAAGAGATTGCTCAAATGGTAGAGGGAGTAACCAAGTTAGGAAAACTACTATTTACTTCCCAAGAAGAGCAACAAGTAGAAGATTATCGTAAAATGTTTTTAGCAATGGGAAAAGATATTCGTGTTATTTTAATTAAGCTAGCAGACCGTCTGCACAATATGCGTACCTTAAAATATTTAACACGTGATAGACAAATTGCGATTGCCAAAGAGACAATGGAGCTATATGCACCTCTTGCGAACCGTTTAGGACTGTATTCGATAAAATGGGAATTAGAGGATTTAGGTTTTAAATATTTATATCCAGAAGAATATCGTGAATTAGTAGCTGGAATTGATAAAAAAAGAGAACAAAGACTTTCTTTTATTAATAAAATTATGGATGAGATTCGTATAGAACTAAAGAAACGAAAAATTGATGCGGAAGTAACAGGCAGAGCAAAACATCTTTACAGTATTTATCGAAAAATGAAACGAGATAATAAAACATTAGACCAAATCTATGATTTGTTTGCTCTTCGTATTATTGTCAGTTCAGTAAATGATTGCTATACTGCATTAGGAGTTGTCCATGAACTATATAGTCCTATGCCGGGACGTTTTAAAGACTATATTGCTGTGCCAAAACCGAATATGTATCAATCTATTCATACTACGTTATTAGGACCAAAAGGAACACCTTTTGAAGTACAAATTCGTACATGGGATATGCATCGTATTGCAGAATATGGTATTGCTGCCCATTGGGCCTATAAAGAGGCAAATTATGTTAAAAAAGGAAAGCAAAATGTAAAAGTAGAGGAAGATAAATTAACTTGGCTTCGTGAGACGTTAGAATGGCAAAAAGAAATGCAGGACCCACAAGAGTTTTTAAATACCTTAAAGACAGAGCTTTTTGAAGATGAAGTATATGTTTTTTCTCCAAAAGGAAAGATTGTAGTACTTCCAAGAGAGGCAACTCCCATTGATTTTGCCTACAGTATTCATGAACAGATTGGAAATCATATGGTAGGCTGTAAAATTAATAGTAAAATGATGCCAATTGTAACAAAGTTAAATAGTGGGGATATTGTTGAGATTATTACTTCTGATTCTCAAAAAGGGCCAAGTCGAGACTGGCTTAAATTTATTAAGACAACAAAGGCAAAAAGTAAAATACAGTCTTGGTATAAAAAAGAGCAAAGAGACGAAAACATTATTAAAGGAAAAGAGTTAATAGACAAAGAATTAAAACGAATTGGAATGACACATGCTGAACTTTTTAAACCAGAATATATTCATATAGCATTAGAAAGATATAACTTTAAAACGATAGAAGATATGTATGCTGGAGTGGGATTTGGTGCGATTTCTGCTACGAAAATTATAGCTAGAATGCTACAAGAATATCGTAAAGAACATGAAGAGGAAAATATTGAAGAAAAGATTCAAGAATTAGCAGACCCAAAAAAGAAAACAAAAGTTTCTACCAATGGCATTATCGTAAAAGGAATTGATAATTGTTTGGTTAAATTATCTAAATGTTGTAATCCCGTACCAGGTGATAAAATTATTGGTTATATTACAAAAGGAAGAGGTGTTTCTGTCCATACGACGGATTGTGTTAATATAGAAGAACTCTTAGCAGAAGAAGACCGTATTATTGATGTTGCTTGGGCTATTCAAGAAAAAGCTTCCTATAGTGTGGATATTGAGGTATTTGCAAATGACCGAAATGGACTTTTATCAGATGTGATTAAAGAAATTGGAAATACAAAAGCAAAGTTACTTGCTGTTAATGCAAAAACCAATAAAGAAAGAGTGGCTACTATTGAGATTACGATAGAAGTAGAAAATATAGAGGTATTAAATCAAATTGTAAGAACGCTTCGAAAAATAGATAGTGTTTATGATGTGAAAAGAAAAAAGTAAAAGAGGGAAGAGAAATGATTCTAAAAGAACTTAAGATAAATACAACATTAGCAGAACCAACTAACTGTTATATTATTTTTGATGAACTGTCCAAAGAAACGATGGTAGTAGACCCAGCAGGAGAAGTAGAAAGTATTACACAAATGATTGGAATTTTAGGAGGCAAGCTAAAATATATTTATTTAACGCATTGTCATGGAGACCATATTGGTGGAGTAACACAGTTAAAAAAGAAATTAGGAGGAAAAATCTTAATTCATAGACAGGATAGTGAAGGCTTAAATAATCCTGAAATTAATCTTTCTGAATGTATTGGGATTGGCTATATCCAATTAGATGCCGATTCTCGTATTGATGATGCAGATAAAATCCATTTAGGAGAATTAGAATTTACAGTGATTCATACACCAGGTCATACAAAAGGAAGTACGAGTCTATATTGCGAAAAAGAAAAGCTGTTACTATCTGGCGATACTCTATTTCGTGGTACATGGGGAAGAACAGACCTTCCTACTTCTCATTTTGAAAGTATCATTCAAAGTATTACAGATAAATTAATGAAATTACCAGCAGATACGATTGTTTATCCAGGACATGGAAAATCTACTAGGATTCAAGATGAAAGACCAATTTATTTAGAATTAAAACCAAAAGAGTTATAAAGGTTAAAGGAGGAAAATATGCAAGATAAAAAACAATTAGTAAAACCAAGAACGTTATCTGGTTTTATGGAATTATTACCGGAAAAACAAATTTTGTTTAATCAAATGAAACAGATTATTCAATCTACCTATGAAAAATTTGGTTTCTTACCATTAGATACCCCTATTATAGAAGCAGCAGAAGTATTACTTGCCAAAGCAGGAGGAGAAACCGAAAAGCAGATTTATCGTTTTCAAAAAGGAGAAAATGATTTGGCTTTGCGTTTTGATTTAACAGTACCTCTTGCTAAATATGTAGCTGCACACCAAAGTGAAATTGGTTTTCCCTTTAGACGTTATCAAATTGGAAAAGTGTATAGAGGAGAAAGAGCTCAAGCAGGACGTTTTCGTGAATTTTATCAATGTGATATTGATGTGATTGGAGAAGGAGAACTAAGCCTCATTTATGATGCCGAATTACCAGCTGTAATTTATGAAATTTTCAAGCAATTTCAATTAGGAGATTTTAAAATACATATTAATAATCGAAAGCTATTAAATGGTTTATTTGAAGAATTAGAATTAAACGATAAAGCAACAGAAGTATTAAGAATCATTGATAAAATAGATAAGATTGGAAAAGAAGCGGTAATAGAAGAGCTAGAAAAAATGGGAGTCGAGTTGAGTAAAATCAATCAAATGATAGAATTTATTACGATGCAAGGAAATATAGAACAAACGCTTTCTTTCTTAGCGAACAGAAATTCAAAGAATGAACTATTTTTACAAGGATTGACAGAACTAAAACAAGTAGTACAAAACGTAAAAATCTTTGGTGTACCAGAAAAAAATTATGGTATCGATTTAAAAATAGCAAGAGGATTAGACTACTATACAGGAACGGTGTATGAGACCTTTTTAGACGATTATCGAAATTTAGGAAGTGTCTGCTCTGGTGGTAGATATGAAGATTTAGCAGGATATTACACGACACAAAAGCTACCTGGTGTGGGAATTTCGATCGGACTTACCCGTCTATTTTATAAACTAAATGAACTAAATTTAATACAGGTAAATCAAAAGTCTATTGCTAAAGTTCTAATTTTACCTGCTTCCCAACAAGAAACTCAAAAATGCCTAGCACTTGGTACGAAATTAAGAGAAAATAAGATTAATACAGAAGTGTACTTAAATGAGAAAAAGTTGAAAACAAAATTAAAATATGCAGACCGCCTGCAAGTTCCCTATATTGTTATTATAGGAGAAGAAGAAGTACAAAAAGAAATTGTTACTTTAAAGAATATGCAAACAGGAGAGCAAAAACAAATAACAGAAGAAGAATTAATAGATGTGTTAAAATGAAAAGAAATCTAAAAAGGATGATTTGTCAAAAAGTAAATGCTAAATCATCTTTTTTATATGGTAAATTAAATTATAACAATATAGAGATTAAAATCTTATTCTAGATAAATTATTAAAAAATAGTAGGAGATAAAAATGATACAAGTAGAAGATTATCTAAATAATTTTTTTAAAGGGACAAAAAATCCATCCTTAAAAGCGATGCAGTATTTTATGGATTGTTATGATAATTTTGATAAAAAGATGAATTTTATTCATATTGCTGGAACAAATGGAAAAGGAAGTTGCACAGAAATCATAAGCAGTATATTAATGAAGCAAGGCTATAAAGTAGGTAAGTTTATGTCTCCTCATTTAATAAGATATAATGAACGAATTCGTATCAATAGTAAAGAAATTTCGAATGAAGAAATGGCGAGTCTAATTGAAGAACTAGAACCGAAAATACAAAAATATCATCAAATAGAAAAGATAAATATTACTTTATTTGAATTAGAAACGATAATGGCATTATTATATTTTTATAGAAATCATGTAGATTTTGTTGTATTAGAAACAGGACTTGGAGGATTATATGATTGTACCAATATTATAACAAAACCTATTGTATCTGTTATTACTTCAATAGGTTATGACCATATGAAAATATTAGGAAATACTTTGCCAGAGATAGCCTATCAAAAGGCAGGAATTATAAAAAATAATTCAAACACGGTAATATTTGAGCAAACACCACAAATAGATGATGTATTTATAAAGGAATGTAAAGCAAAACAAAATCAGCTACATGTTATTCACAAAAAAGATATTTCTAATTATCATTTTGACAATGAATTTCAATATTTTGATTATCAAGAAAACAAAGGTTTAAGTATCAATTTAAAAGGGAAAAAGCAAATTCAAAATGCTTGTTTATGTATAGAGGTAATAAATATCTTAAAGCAACATGGCTACGAAGTTACGACAGAAAGTATAAAAGAAGGATTAAAAACAGTTATTCATAAAGGAAGAATGGAGCAATTAAACCATCATCCAGTAATTGTTTTTGATGGGGCACATAATGAGCCAGCAATAGAAAATTTGCAAGATATGGTAAATATGTATTATAGCAATTTTAAAAGAGTCTACATCATATCTATTTTAAAGAGAAAAGATTATACAGCCATGTTAAAATTATTAGCGAAAGATAAAAATGCCACTTTTGTTTTAACTTCTGGTAATGATGAAGAAAAGTATAGCTCAAAAGAAGAGTTATTGGAATGTATGAAACAATTTGTTGAAATAGATAAAATTCACATGAAAAACTTAGTACAGGCGATACAAGATGCAATGAATAGAAAGGATAATACAATCAGTTTAGTAATAGGAAGTTTTTACACATATGGTACTGTTACCAATCAGATAGAGAAAATAAAAAAAAGTAGAGAAAAGCTGTTTTAGTTTTAAATGGAGTAGCATAAACATAGAAACAAAAATAATGTCATTGATTTTTGAAAATGTCCCAAAAACTTTTAAATATAAGCCCTAAAAATTTGATTTTTTAGGGTAGATTTTTGGGGGTTATGATACTTTAAGATGCTACTTCTTCTAATTCTTTTTTTATCTTCAGAGATTGCTTTTCAACAAATTCCTTAAAAGATTGTCTTTTGAACGGATGTGTCATTCTAGGAATATAGATTTTCTTTGGTTCTGTAGGCAATATTTCATCAAAATTCTGTGAGTATGCTTGGACTTCAGGTATTTCCTCAAGTGAAAAGATACTATCTTCAACTGTTACATATAAAGATTTATCCAATCCTTCAATGACCATACATTTAGTTCCTTTTCCAAAATAAATTGGCGTGCCAACTGAGTTTACTGGTCTGTAGTATTTCTTTTTAAAACAAATAGAATGACCCGTATCAATAACTCTACGAGATAAAGTAGCTAAAGTTAAATTGATTTTTTGTAAACTAGGTTGCTTTTCAAAGACAGATTTGGTATTATCTATACATAGAGCAAACTTTGAGTTGTACTTGTCTAAGAATGTTGAAAGAAAATCGTTAGCTTCTTCAATGGTTGTAATATTAGCTAATCTTAGTTCAGGTATTAACCTTAATTGGAACGATTCGAAAAGTCTTTCAATACGAGGTTTAAATTCAGGTACGCTACTACATTCAATGCTAGTGCCTAACTGTGAGCAGGCATAAGCAAATTGTGTAAAGGTATTATCTTCATCAGAGGTAGTACCTTTTTTGTTGTATTCAAAGATAGTTTTTTTATCGGTTTTAAAGAGATACGGAATACCATATTTTATGAGTATTTGATAATAGATATTGTAGTAGCCATTTAGAGTTTCTTGGTTATCAAAGTAAGCAGAAACAATATAACCAGTAGAATCATCGATAGCAGCATGTAAAGCAGTTTTAGAATTACCAAACCAAAGATGAATACAAGCATCGGTTTGAATTTCTTCGCCAAAGTAAATACATCTAGGTTGTCTAGGATGAGAATCTTCAACAGCAACAATAGTAGATTGAAGTTTAGCAATTTCTTTTTTTGATGTAGCTTTTTCCTTTTGAGCTATTAGTTTTTTCTTTAAGTTTTTCTTAGTAATTTTGCGAGCTCTAGGAGATAGAAGATATTTTTCTCTAAGTATTTGTCCAACTTCTGGAATAGATAGAAAAATATTTTCTTTTTCAGCCAAATATTCCGTAAATTGAGTGTAAGTGCAGTCGAAATACTTAGATGTGTATAAAGCTTCAATTTCATCCTTAACTTCATAAGATAGAGCATGTTTAGGTTTTCTATCACGATTACCATGAATGAAGAACTCTTTAGCGTAATCTTTGTATCCAAGAATTAACCTATTGACTTGTCTAATACTTTTTAAACTTAATTTAATTCTAGCACGTTCCTTATTGCCATTTGCTTCAACTAATTTTTTAATAATTTCATATTTCTGTTTTTCTTTCAAAGAGAGTTCCACCTTTCTCATATTGTCCCCTTAAATTTATATGATGTTTTTAATTCTATCATTTAAGAGAACAAATATTTTTTTGTTGGAACATTTTCTCATTTCTTTACTTAAGACATTATAACATTTCTTTCATAAGGAATAATATTTTTAAAAAAGACAGCTTTACATAATTTAATTTAAGTGATATAATCAATTGGAAAATAATAGAAAAATTAGATATTTCTATAAAATTTATTTTGATTATACTATAGAAAGTATTTTTAATATAGATGGAGGAAGAAGATTAAAGTAAAAGGAGAATTACAGTGGAACCTTTCATAAATTGTAAATATGAAGCAATATATAATGTATTAAAAAATTTTAACAAGAATACAGACTTTTTAAATTTGCTTTATTATTTCGAACTACAGGAAGAGAAAGACATTTTAAAAGTAAATCCTAAAAGTAAAATAAACTTTAAAGATTTTTTAAAACTTTTTAAAATACAAGAAACTTCAATAACAAAGACTCAAAATTTAAAAAAGTATCTGCAAGACAATCTAAAAAATGGTAATTGTGTTGTAATTAAATCTGACTTATATTATCAAAAGTTTTCAAATAAATATTTTAAAAAGATACATAAGAAACACAATGTTTTTATAAAAAATATAATTGAAGAAAACGTTACGATTATCGAAAACGAATTTGCGGATAGTGACATTTATATAGAAATGGTTATAGATATAAGTGAAATAGAACAGTGGTATGGTGGGTATATAAGTAATTATTATGATACTAAAATAGATACGGAAGATACTTTATATTTGTATGAAATTAACAATGACATTTATTTAGATTATCATGACTTTAAGAAGGTGTTTCAAAAAGAAATATATATAACAACAATAAAAAATAATCTAAAAAAGATGATTAAATATAGCAAAAGTAATCATAACCGAACATCGGAATTACAGACATATACCAATATATTAAATTATAAAATGAAAGAACTTTCAAGGATAAAAAAATTTAATTTTAAGGCAGCTCAGGAGGTTCTATTTCAACAAATAAATATTTTAAATCAAATACGAAAATTAATTATAAAAGATAAAAGTAAACTTGGAAAAATTACAAAGTTTATAGATTTTGAAGAAGAACTAATACATATATTAAAATTTGAAAATGGACAAGAAAAGTTAGAGCTAGTACTAAGAAGCAAAGACAAATATAAGATAATAAAAAATATAAATGATATTAATACCATATGCAAATATATTTATGATGTTCACATATATAAAATGAACAAATTTATTTTAGAAATTTCAGATAGAGAAAAGAAACAAGACCTAAATGATATTGTTTTTAGTGAATTAGCTAATTTTGTATGTGAATCATATATTGAACATAAAAAAGCGATAAATACAGCAGAAAAAGAACTGATAAAAGAATTAGAGTATAATGGATATAATGTAGGACATATAAATGTACAATGTAATTCAATCAATGGTTATACGAAAGATAATAAAAAAGAGAAATTCTTTTTTAAAATATTAAGTTTAGAAGAGGCAAAAGAAGAATTAAAAGGATATTTTTTGATATATGGAAAATTAAAAGTATCTGATATTTATAAGATTATAAGATATGAAAATTTTTCCATTATTATGTTTGAATATGATGAAAACATACAAAAAGATAAAGGATTGTTAAACGATTTTTTAGTAGAAAATGATTTTAATAAAAGTTTTAATAATGAGCATTATGAAGTAATACATAAGGTGATTAATGAAAGTTTAAAATGTATTAAGGACAATATTTTAAAAGAGATTTATCCAATGCAAAAATTTTTTAATGAGAGAATTAATAAAAGATTACTTATTTGGTATAGAGAAGATATTTATATTGAATTTAATAATAAAAAATATAAAATGTCAGATTTCATTAATGAAATAAAAAATTATTTTGAAAAAAATAGAAAGTTAAAATGTTTTTTAAGTCAGGGTGATCCTAATGCTCTGAATTTGGGAACGGAGCCAATACTTTTTGATTATGCAACATCAGGATATAATGCTATTATTGCAGAATTTAGTACAATATTTTGGTCGATTTTGTTTAACGATTTATATTATGCACCAAAATATCATAAAAATTCTTATCGTAATCATGAAAAAATCATGAAAAATCTTGAATTGTATAATTTGAATATAAATTACAATATAGTAAATAAAAATATAAATATAATATCAGGAAAGATAAAAACGACAAAGATTAGAAAAAATTTCATGAAGGAATATATAAAAAAGCTAAAAGATAATAAAATAATAATTCATAAGAATTGCGTTTATTTTATTATGATGAGAATATTATGTATATTTAATTTAAATGAGATGGAAGATAAAGATAAAGCATATTCAATATTAATAATGATATCAATATTTGAAAAATTAAAAAAATTAAACGAAGAAAATGTATTAAGTGATATTGAAAGATTTATAGATAATTTGGAGGAGTTTTAATGAAAATAATATGTTCTCTTAACGGAATTGATGGAGTAGGAAAAACAACGCAAAGTAATATGCTTGAAAAGAAATATCCTGATTTAGTAGAAGCTTTTTATGGATTAGAAAATTATGAAAGCTTCCCTAAAAAACTTGGTAAGGAACTTCATTCATGGTGGTTTGAAGAATCAACAATAGAAGAATTTTGTGACGCAATGTATTTAAGCCTAAAAAATAGAAATGATGAAATAATGAAAAGCAATAGAAATATGATTGTAATAGATAAAGGAATAGAAAACTTTGAGGCTAGAATTAAAGCAACACTTAGGGTGAGGGGATTTGCACAAGAAGAAATAGAAAAAAACATAAATAAAAGTAAAGAAAAATGTGAATTTAGAGATATTGAAAATGTTAAAATATTAATTAATAAAAAAACGATGAATAAAGATAAGGTTCAAACAAATTCATATAATAAGGAACAAATTGATTTATATCAACATTACCAAAATGAACAAATAATGGAGATTATAAAGCAACAAGAAAAATTTGATGTTAATATTGATTATAATTTAGGAATAGAAAAAATAAATGAAGAAATAAAAAGATACTTAATATTTAAAATTATAGAGATGAAAGATAACAGTAAAATAGATATTAGAAATGATTTTATATATAGAGGAAATAGTATTAAATATATAAACTTTGATTGCATTGTTGGAAATGATGATTTTAGAAAAATATATAATTTGTTATTCAATATTGAAAAACTGGGTTATGTTCAAATTTATAATTGTAAATATTATGTTGAAAAATATGAAAATACAGAGAAGTACAAAAGAACTTTACTAGATAGAGCTCGAAATAATCCTAAAATTAATAAAGAAATTCCTATAAAAAAATTAAGTGACTACAAAATACCAATGTTTTACAAAAATATTTTAATAGATTTTATTAATGAGATGCAAAAGCAAATAAAGAATTTAGAATTAGTTTTAATACATGGAAGTGCAGGGAGAGAAAGCATGCATGAACAATGGAGCGATTTAGATATAATAATTTGCTTAACTAAATATAGTTTTAATGAAATTAGGAAAATAGCTGAAATTGTAAATAAATATAAAGAAAATGTAAAGATAGGTACTACGATATATTCAAGATTAGAAGTTGAAAGTTTAAATGTAGACGCAAAAACGTTATTTGCATTATATCAAATGCAAAACAAACAAATTTTACCAGTGATATTCAACAATATAAAAATACCAGTAATTACGGAAGAAGATTTAATGGCTAAAAATTTAAATGTTTTACCAGAAGCGATACATAAATTAAAACGATTATTATATAGTGATGATTCGATTGACAAAGAATCAATAATAAAAACATTAAATTTAATTATGAAAGTTGTATTAATAAATAACAATATATTCTTTAAATCATATGAAGAAATATTTTATAATTTTGCAAATTTATATAATATTGATCAATTTAATATAGCAGAACATCTTAACAAGAAAAAAGAAAAAGATTTTGAGTTGGTTGAGTATGCAAGAGAAGTAATAGAATTACTTATAAATAGTTAGGAGGAATATTATGAATGATATAGAGACTAAAATCAGAGAAATTATAGATGAAAATTTAGGTGGGGATTTATACAAAAATGCAAATGAAATTTCAAGAGATGAAAACTTATTTAACATAGGACTAGATTCATTGAATATAGTCAAATTAATAATGGGCGTTGAAGAGAAATATGAAATTACATTTGAAGATGATGAAATTGCAGCAATTAATTGGAAGACAATAAAAAGCATAGAAAATTTATTAAAAAACAAAATATAGAAGGAGTTAAAATGTTTGATAATAATATACCAAAATTAGGAGAATTTAGATATCCATATCCAAAAAATAAACCTACAAAAATAGATATAACACATGACGGATGTATAATAGAATTGGAGGGTCTAGATGGAAGTGGAAAAAGCAGTCAAGTAAAAAAATTAGTACAAAATTTGCAAGAAAATTATGACAAAGTTTTTTACGTTAATTTTATACATTCTGAATTTATTAGGGATATTTTATTAAAAACTAAATGGGAAAATTGTGATATAAATACTTTTTCATTAATGTATTTAATGGGGTTGTCAAATACATATTACAGAGAGATAGTACCAAAATTGAAGGCTGGATATATAGTTGTTTTAGATAGATATATTTATACAATAATAAGCAAGAATATTGTTTCTAACGAAATAAAAGATGATAGCTGGATTAATAATTGTTTAGAAATTTTTAGAAAACCAGATATAAAGATTTTTATTGATACACCAACAGAAGAGTGCCTAAAAAGAAAAAAAATCGATAATGAATACTTATCATATTGGGAGTGTGGTGGTAATATTTTTTATGATGAAAAATTAAGGCAAGGATATGATCAAAAAAAATATGATGAGAATTTCTTAAAATATCAGAAAAAGATACAAGATATATATTATAAATATATAAAAGAAGAAAATGATTGGATAATAGTTAACGGAATGGATAATAAAGAAAATATCAGTAAAAAAATTTTAAATGATGTTATTAAGAAAATAAAGGAGAGGTATGATAAATAATGAATGATGTAGATGCACAAAAAGGCAAATTTTTAATGAGAAGAATTGAATATACTCCAGATTATGCTAATATTTATTGTGACATAAATATTAAGTGGCTACAAGAAATATATTTTCATTCAATAATTAATATGCCTAAAGTTTTATTTAATGAATCTAAATTTAAGTCTTATCATATACATACAAACTTTATAAGTATAGATTTAGAAGAATGGTCGACATTTATGTCGAAATTAGCTTCTACATTTAGAAAAAATAGAGCTTTAAGAAACATCATCATAAAAAATATTAATGATTATTTGAAAAAAGCAGAAAGTTTTGTTGATGAATTGTATAATAAAGTTTACACAATTAATTACAAACCTCTTCCAGAAGAGGTAAAAATGTGTTTTGAGTACTTTATTAATATGGATTCATTTGCTGTATTTAATATGTATATTCCTTCAAATTATTATGAAAACTTATTTAAAGAACTTAAACTAGATAGTGAATATGCTAACATAGATATTGTAATGATATGTTCTTTCCTACCTCATAGAATTCAAGTTAGAAAAAACAAATTAAATTTATTAAAAGAAAAAATTGAAAACAATTCTAAATTAAGTGAACATATTAAAGAATATTTACTAAATTATTCAATATATGAAAAGTTTGAAAGTATAGCGTTTGATAATTCTTTTATAAAAAATGATATATATATTAGAAGAGAGTTAAGGCTAAAAGCAAATGAATATTCATTAAAACAAATAAAAGAAGAGTTGGACGAAATAGAAAACAAACGTAAAAGACAAATCAATGATATGAATTGCTTTTATAAAAACTTAGAAAATAGTATGAGAAAATTGAAGTTGAATCAGGACGAAAAAGAAAATATCGTTGAACAATTTTCTTTTTTAACATTAATTGTAAGCGAAGAAGAAAGAAGACATATGATTGAATGTGAAATTTTTGCAATTTTAGCTCAAATATTTTTAGTAGAAGATATCGATGTTTCAAGAAATAGTATAGAAAAAATATTAAGTATATATATAGAATTATGGAGGAGATAAATGGAAGAGGATATAAAAAAATATGGTGTGGAATGGATAATATTAGAGAAGATAACAAAAGGAGAAAAAGAAGATATTTATCTAATAAAGAGCTTATTAGATAAACAAATAAATTGGGGAGAACTAATAGAACAAGCTATGAGTCATAAAATTTTCCCTATGGTAGCATATTTCTTTATAAAAAATGATTTGTTCGAAAAAATACCTCCATTTGTTAATCAATATTTTAGAACTTTTTTAGATGTTAATAGAGAAAAAGTTGAAAAAATAAAAAAAGAAACAATATTGATTTGTAACGAATTGAACAAAAGAAATATTCCTTTTGTAGCAACTAAGGGTATTGTACTCGATAACGAAATATATGAAAATGAAGGATATAGATTTTTATCAGATGCAGATTTCATAGTAAAGCCTAATTATAAAAAAGAAGTAATGGAAACCTTAAGAACCTTAGGTTTTCAAATTGGAACTGTTGATTGGAAGAATAATATTATTAAAGAATTAAGTAGAGAAGAATATTTAATTTATATGAATACCCCTGATAAGTTACCAGAATTCGTAAAAACAGTAGATAGTAAAATTATAAAATATGTTTCTGTAGGTTTTGTGTGTTCATTAACATGGAAAAAATGTGAATATAAAGTTGATATGAATACAGCCTTTAAAAATTTACGAAATGTAGATATTGGTTTAGAAAATCAAAAAATTCCAACATTAGACATAATATACCACTATATTTATATAATATTACATTTATATAAACATGCATGGCTTGAATATTTAAGTAGGTGGAATAATGATGTTAATTTAGCAAAATTTGGAGATGTGTATAGATATTATAAAAAATATAAAAAAATTATAATTAGTGAACTACCAAAAATAATAAGAGAGCAACATATAGAAAAACCTGTTATATGGACATTGAAACATACAGATGAAATATTTGGAAGTAGGATTGTAGAGGATTTAAAATATGATAATTTTTTAAATACAAATTATTTGCATTCAGCAGGAGACAAAAATGGTAATATACAAATATGGAAAGGAAACATGAGAGACAGACTACATTCAAAAAACAGAAAAGAGCTATTCGTGTAAAGCCAGCTGAAAACTTGAAAAATTTTACTTTTTATGATACAATATTAATGTGTAATAACACATTAGCGAACACCATTAACCTATGTATAGTTTAGAAAGGAAGGTTACACTATGAAATTTACAGACGCACAGTATCAGGAGGCACTAAATTATGTTAAAGGAATGTTCTCTTTAGGTGGGCTTAGCGAATGTGGAAAAACATCTGCTGGTTATAAGCTACAAGAAATGGGAGCAAGAAAAAGCAAGATTATCCATATCGAAAGAGAGATGATGGAAGAAAGAGGTTATGATTTAAGCGATGGAATGAAAGATGAACATTTTATCAGTCTATACGCTGAAAATCAAGAGCAGGCATTTAGAGAATTTCTCTATAGGCTTATCAAACATATGCAGGAAGAAAACAAACCTTTTGCTTCTATCGAAAGCCTTTATAGAGCAGAACTTGGAGCGTTTTTAAAAAGAGAGCTGAAAGATAGAATGGCAAACATTTTTATTGATGCTCCAGCTGAAACAAGGGCAAAGCGTGAATTGCAAAAGGTAAATGAAAAAGCCCTTGCAGAAGGAAAACCTACTATAACATTTGAGGAGATGTTAAAGAAAGTCAATCAAAAAGATGAATTCAAGACAAAACACAATGCAGGCAAAGTCAAAGATATTGCAGATTATATTGTAGACAACTCTGATAATGTTACTAAAGAGCAATTTCTTGGTCAAATTGAAAAGATTGGACACAGTTTAGGTCTTTAAGAGGAGAAGTTTGTGAATGAATGATGTAATTGAAGAAGTCGTAGACAATGAGCAAATTGAATTAATACGGTAGTAAGGCAAAGAATTTATTTAAATTGTCTTACAATGGTGTTGCCGTACCAAGAACATGGGTAATTAGTAATAATTACCCATGTTCTATAATAAAGAAATATAATATAGATTTGAATAATTTAACAGAAATAAGAGAATTTTTTAAACAATTTCCAGAAGAAGAATATTGTAGATTATATAACATTGTTAAAAATTTTATAAGTAAGAATAAAGAAATAAAACGATATGCAATACGTAGTTCGCAATTTTATGAAGATGGAAAAGAAAATAGTTTTTCTGGATTATTTTATACGGAATTAAATGTTGGAAATATTGCAGATATTGTTAATGCAATTATAACATGTTGGATAGAAAGTTTTAATGTGGGTGTAATAGAATATAGTAAGAAAAACGATAAATTTCAAGCAATGTTTTGCTCTGTTATAATTCAGCAGTTTATTTTCTCTAATAAATCAGGTGTGATTTTTAAACTTAAAGATAAGATTGTAATTGATGCAAATTTTGGTCTTGCAAAATCTATTGTTGATGGAAATACAGGATGTGATGAATGGATAATATCTGCAAATGATTATAGATTTATAAGTTATTCAAATAATAAAGAAAATATAAATATTCCAGTTACCAAAAGAGTAAATCCGAATAAAGGAACAACAGTAAATTATCAAAATTATGAGGGATTACTAGTAAAAAAATTTGACAACATAAGTACTGTTATAGAAGTTGAACTATCAGATAAATTAAAAATATTAAAGTCTATGAATGAAAAAGAAATAAAAACTTTGATATGTGTTTGTGATAAGGTATCAAAAATATTGCAAATTGAAAATTATGATATTGAATGGACATTTAATGAAAAAGGCGAATTGTATATATTACAATGTAGACCCATTACAGTTGATTTTGAAATAAACAAGAATATAGAAAAAACTGATGCAAAATATGGAATAGGATTAGTTAATGGGGAAATAAGTGGAAAAGCTTTTAAAGTATATGACGATAAAACTGCTAGAGAGTTTGAAACTGGAAATATTTTAGTTACAAAAAGATTAGCGGGGTATTCGCTACTAGCAGCAAATAAAGCTTGTGGGTGTATGATTGAATCTAAATCGCCACTATCTCATAGTGCAATAATAGCAAGAGAACTAAAAATCCCCGTAATTGGAAATATTGATATAAGTGCTATTCAAAATGGCAAATTGTATTATATAAATGGAAAAACTGGTGAATATAGAACATTAAAAGAAATATCTAATAAAAAAGAAGAAAAAAAGAAATTAGAAGATGACGTTATATTAAGTAGTAACATAAAGAAAATTTTAGCGAGAAGCATATATTCTTTTGATGAAGACATATTTAAGGAGTAAAATATGGAAGAAAAAGAATTTGATAGTATAATAGATATTATTGAAAATAGCTTTAAAAAGAATCAAAATAAAATAGCTATAATAGAAAATGAAAAGAAATATATATATTCTGATTTAAAAGAAATGTCAGATATAGCAGTTGCTAAAATTAAAAGTAAAGGACTTTCAGGAAAGAAATTTGCTTTGTATGTTGATAAGTCTGTTGAATTTATAGCATTGGTAATTGCTATTTGGAAAACAGGAGGAATTTATATTCCAATAGACACAGAGATGCCTAAAACTAGAATAGACTATATGATACAAGATTCAAACATAGATTGCATAATAAAAAATGAACATAGCAAGTATGAATTTGAGGAAAATCAGATTTTAATATATGATTTTTTTAAAAGAGATATAAATATGCTTGACTATGACTATAAAGACAAGATAAAAGATAATGATATTGCATATATTATATATACTTCTGGAAGTACCGGAAATCCTAAAGGAGTAAAAGTTTCGAACAATAATTTAGTAAGCTTTATGTATGCAATGAATAAAGAAATAGAAATTACAGATTCTGATAAATGGTTAAGTATTACAACTGTTTGTTTTGATATTTCGATATTAGAAATGTTTTTCCCAATAATAAAGGGAATAACACTTGTAATAGGAAATAAAAGAATGTTAATAGATATGAAATTGCTTAAGCATACAATTGAAAAAGAAAAAATTTCAATAATGCAAGCTACACCTATTACATGGAATTTATTGATTAGTAGTGATGTTTCAATTTTAAAAGATATGAAAGTTCTCTGTGGTGGAGACAAAATGGATGAAATATTATCTCAAAGGTTATATAATGCTGCTAAGGATGTTTGGAATTTATATGGCCCAACAGAAACAACAATATGGTCATCAATGAATAAGTTGCAATATGCAGGGGATATAAGCATTGGCTTACCTATTGAAGGAACTAAATTTTATTTATTTGATAAAAATATGAATTTGAATGATAATGAAGGCGAATTATATATCGGAGGATTAGGCGTTTCACAAGGATACGTGAATAATGTAGTATTGACTAATCAAAAATACATAAAGAACCCACTTAATAATCAAGAAATAATTTATCAAACAGGTGACTATGTTAAATACTATAATGAAAAATACTATTGTATGGGAAGAAATGATTTTCAAATTAAACTTAATGGACATAGAATAGAATTAGAAGATATAGAAAAAAATTTAATGCTAATTAATGAAATTCAAGTAGCAGTAGTTATTCCAAATAACGAAAAAAATAGTGTATTTGCATTTGTTAAAAGTAAGGAAAGTAACACATCAGAAACAGAGATTAAAGAAAATTTGAGAAATAGATTAGTTGAATATATGATTCCAAAAAGAATATTTATTGTAAATGAAATGCCATTAACTTTTAACAAAAAAATTGATAAGAAGGCATTGCTTGATAAAAATGTATATAAAAAAGAAGAGGATACTAAAAAAAAAGAAACATCTAAAAATCAGATTATAGAGATTTGGAATAATATTATAGGAGAAAAGATTGAATTAAATAAGCCTTATAGTGAATATATGATAGATTCTTTGACATTAACCAAATTAAGTATTTCAATGGAAAAAATATGGAAAGATTTTTCAATAGAAGATATTATCAAATATAAAACACTTAATAATATTATTAAACACAAGAATGAAAATATAATAATCAATAAAACAGAAAGCAGAAGAATAGACAAAATATTGAAAAAATATAAAATATCATTAAAAGATGTCAAAATTCAGAAAATAAATGAAATCGAAAAAATGATGCTTAATTTTTATTTTTTAAATCCAAAATCATATATTTTTCAAGATTGTTATATATTTGAGATATGTAAAAAACTGGACACAAAAGAAATAAAATACGAATTCATTACAGAAACTAACAAATTAAATTATTTAAAAAGTAAATATATTTTTGGACAAAATATAAAAATACAGTCAGAAGCTTTTAAAGATATAATTAAATATGAGCATTTAATTATACATAATGCGAGTGAATTGGAAAAAGTAGTAAACAAAAGTACAATAGAAACTAATAGTATTAATGATTGTTCTATAAGATTAAAAACAATTATATTTGAAAATAATACATATTTAATTTTTAACTATCCACATATAAGAATGGATGAACTATCTTTTTTTGATTTGGTTAATGCAATATTAAATAATATTTTAGAAGAAGATAATTATATTGCCAATGAAGTTAATAAAATAAAAAGTAATAGAAATATTAACATAAAAATAAATAAATATCAAAAAGAAAAATGTATAGAAGATGCTAAAAAATACAATACAAATATAAACAGTATTTTGGAATTTTATACTTTAAGAGCATTAAAGAGACAGTATAAATTAGAAAATAATGTTCATTACATTTTAAATCCACATTATAATGTAAAATATACCGGAAATACATTAAACATTTGCAGTGCCAATATAAAAAATATAAAAAATCTGAAAGAATACATTGCTACTAAAAAAATACTATATGAAAAAAAAGATCATAATATACTTTTTTCATATAATGATATATCAAATTCAATTATTGGTAATGATTTTATCAAATTTGAGCATATAGAAAATAATGATTTTAGTATCAATATAGAAATTTATAATAAAAAAAATACGATAGAAATTAATGTTACTTTAAAAGAAAGTGATATACTAATTAATTTAGAAAAATTGAAAAATGATTTTTATGAGAATTTAGAATAGAAAGGAAAAAAGATGAGAATATTTTTTGTTAGACATGGAAAAGATGATGGAAATTATAGAGGTGGATGGAGTGATATGCCTTTAATTGAAGAAGGTAAGGAACAAGTAAAAAAATTAGCAAAATTTTTAGAAGAAAAAAAAGAAGAATATAAGATAGAAAAGATAATATCAAGTGATTTAAAAAGAGCGAAACAAACCACTGAAATTATAAATGAAAAATTAAATGTACCAGTAGAATATACCGAAAGATTAAGAGAAATGAATAATGGAAAAATAGCTGGAATGCTCAACACAGATGTCGAAAAGTTGTATCCAGGACTTTATTATAATACACTACAAATGGACGAAAGATATCCGGAGGGAGAATGCCCAATAGAATTTTATAATAGAATCACTAATGATTTTGAAAAAATTATTAGTGAAAACAAAAAATATAAAAATATTATGATAGTAACTCATAGTGGGGTAATTAATATTATATATAGATATATAAACAATATGGAATGGTCAAATAAAATAAAATCTATAAAAATTTCTAATGCAAGTATTTATTCTTTAATAATAGACGATAATAAAAGAATATTTGATATAGAAAATTATAACGAATATTTGAAATAAGGTAAATGAAAATATGGTGTTCAACTTATGGTAAAAAATATATGTGATAAATGTGAGTAAATATGGAAAGATAAACATATAGACATTGAATCGTATTGTATCTATACAAAATAAAATGGCTCAAATGAATACAAAAATTGATGAAGGTAAGTCGAATGGAATATTAAGTGCAGAAGATATGTATATGCTACACTTAATAAAAAAGAAAAATTAGAAAAAGAAAAGCAAGAGATAGATTTAAAGAAGTTGGTTACGATTTTATTAAAATAAAGAATATTAGTAGAGAGATGATAGTTTCTTTAATTGATAAGATTACCGTTTCAGAAGGAAAACAAATAAAGATTTATTATAACAAACAATGATGCATTAAGAGACTATCGTAAAAGTTGTGTAAATCGGATTTCCTTCCGATTGATAACTTGAAAAAAATTAATATTTTCTATTTTAATTTATTTTAATAATTTTTCTAATAAATTTCAACTTTCTGAAAAATGTTGTGTAAATTTAATAAGGCTTAAGAAAAATGAAGTGAACCCAAATTATTAGACAAAAAAGTTTAATAAGGAGTGGATATGGTATAATAAACTGGACACCAAGTTAAGCGAATTAATGAAAGGTGGAAAGTTTATGAAAAGAAAAGTATATGACAAATATTTTAAAGTTGCAGCAGTAAAAGTAGCATTAGA
>DBFJJM010000088.1:0-4519 GCA_048393175.1 Candidatus Merdicola sp. | reverse complement strand
ATTTAATTCTAATAACTGTTTTCGTAATTGTTCCTTTTCTTTTTTTAAAAGTTCTCTTGTCTTCTCATCTTGGCAAGATTTTAACTTTATTTCAATTTGAACCATTCTTTTATGAATTTCTTTCGTATCCATGTTTTTCCTCTTTTCTATGAATTTACGACTTTTATTTTTTATTGATTTATTATTATCCTAATTTATTTAAATTACTCTTTAGTAATTTTTTTAAGACCGTGATAAAATTTTCCTTGTTATATTATAGATAACTACAAAAAAGAATATAAAGATGGAAAATCAAATCACTCCATTTTATATTCTTTCTTCTTTCTTTTTAGATTAATACATTCCACTCATATCTGGAGCTCCTGCACCTGGTGCACAACTACATTCTTTTTCTTCTTTTTTATCCGTTACAATACTTTCTGTTGTAAGTACCATAGAAGAAACACTTTCTGCATTTTGAAGAGCGGTTCTGGTTACTTTTGTAGGGTCTACTACTCCTGCTTTTTTCATGTCCACATACTCTTCTGTTGCAGCATTAAATCCAATACCATTTTGAGAAGATTTTACCTTTTCTAAGATAACAGCTGGTTCTAACCCTGCATTTGTAGCAATTTGCTTTACTGGTTCTTCTAATGCTTTTAGCACAATTCTAGCTCCTAGTTTTTCATCACCATTTAATGTTTCTACTAGTTTTTCTACTTTTGGCATAACATTCACATAAGCGGTTCCTCCACCTGCTACAATTCCTTCTTCTACTGCTGCTTTTGTTGCAGATAAAGCATCTTCAATTCTTAATTTCTTTTCTTTCATTTCCATTTCAGTTGCTGCACCTACTTGAATCACAGCTACTCCACCTGCCATTTTAGCTAATCTTTCCTGTAGTTTTTCTTTATCAAATTCACTCTTTTCTTCCACAAGTTGAGCACGGATTTGAGCAACGCGGTCTGCAATTTGTTGTTTATCTCCCATTCCATCTACAATAATGGTATTTTCTTTTTGTACCTTGATTTGTCTTGCTTTACCTAATTGTTCAATGGTGGTATCCTTTAATTCTAATCCTAAATCAGATGTAATGACTTCTCCTCCTGTTAAAGTAGCAATGTCTTGTAACATTTCTTTTCTCTTATCCCCATATCCTGGAGCTTTTACTGCTACTACATTTAAAACTCCTCTTAATTTATTTAAAATTAAAGTAGATAAAGCTTCTCCTTCTATATCATCACAAATGATAACTAGTTTTCCTGATTGTTGCATTAAGCTTTCTAATAATGGTAAAATTTCTTGAATATTACTTATTTTTTTATCTGTAATTAAAATATATGGATTATCCATAATTGCTTCCATTTTTTCCGTATCTGTTGCCATATAAGGAGAAATATATCCTTTATCAAATTGCATTCCTTCTACTACTTCTACATCCGTATCGGATGTTTTGGATTCTTCAATTGTAATAACACCATCTTTAGAAACCTTTTCCATTGCTTCTGCAATTAATCTTCCTACTTCTTCATCATTAGCAGAAATACTTGCTACTCTTGCAATATCATCTTTTCCATTAATCACAGAACTAATTTCTTTAATTCCTTCTACTGCTTTATCTACTGCTTTATCCATACCGCGTTTGATTGCCATTGGGTCTCCACCAGCAGCGACATTTTTAACTCCTTCTTTAATCATAGCTTGTGCTAATACAGTAGCTGTTGTTGTACCATCTCCTGCTACATCATTTGTTTTAGTAGAAACTTCTTTTACTAAACGTGCCCCCATATTTTCAAATTTATCTTCTAATTCAATTTCTTTTGCAATGGTAACACCATCATTTGTGATAAGTGGAGAACCAAATGTTTTATCTAATACCACATTTCTTCCTTTTGGTCCTAATGTTACCTTTACTGTGTCTGCTAATTGGTTAACACCGTTTAATAAAGCTTTTCTAGCCTCTTCTCCGAATTTAATTTCTTTTGCCATATTTTTCCCTCCTAAATTTTATTTTATTTTTCTTTTACTCTACTTTTGCAAGAATATCTGATTCTTTTACAATCATGTATTCTTCCCCTTCATATTTTACTTCTGTTCCAGCATATTTGCTAACTATTACTTTATCTCCTTTTTTCACTTCCATTGGTTCTATTTTTCCGTCCACTTTTGCACCAGGTCCTACTTCAATTACTTCAGCAATTTGTGGTTTTTCTTTTGCTCCAGAAGAAAGAATAATTCCGCTTTTTGTTGTTTCTTCACTTTCTACCATTTTAATTACAACTCTGTCTGCTAATGGTTTCATCATTTTACATTACCTCCTTAAATTATTTTCAGTGCATTTTAGCACTCTTGTATTTTGATTGCTAATATAATTTATACCTTTTTTTAGCAATTGTCAAGAAAGATTGCTAATTTTCACATAAAGTTCACAAAAAAAGAAAACAGGTAGCTAAACTGCCTTTTCTACCTATTCTTCCCCCTTCTATTTTATGCTTGTCTTATTGTAAATAGAACCACTACTTAAAATTTTTCCTGTCTTTGTGCCACTCTTCTTTTAGTCTTCTATAGCCTTCTTGCCCCCTTATTCCTTGTTTGTCACGAAACAGGATGGCAAAAAAAGTAAAAAGAGCAAAAAGAAATACCATTCCAATTGTTCCTACTACTGCTTCTCCATTTTTCCCTTCTTTTTCTATTAATTGCGTCTCTTCTTGCAAGTCTAAATTTTGATTTTGAATAGTATTTACTACTTTTACTGGCTTTTGCATTTCTTCTATCATTCCACTACTATCTGTCATAAGCCATATGAATACTCCTATCAAAGGAACAATTAAACAAAATAGAATTAGATAAAAATAACATTTTGGATTCATTTAATTTCTCCTTTTACGATTGCTTCTAATAATCCATTAAAAACAGGAGCCGGTCGATTTGGTCTTGATTTAAATTCCGGATGAAACTGCGTAGCAATAAAATAGGGATGTTTTGGAATTTCTACAATTTCCACTAATTTTTCATCTGGAGACGTTCCAGAACAAATCATTCCTGCCTTTTCTATTTCTTCACGATAATGATTATTAAATTCAAAACGATGTCGATGCCTTTCTTGTATTAACTCCTTTTCCCCATAGATTTTTTTTGCTAATGTTTTTTCTTTCAATTCACAAGGATAGGCTCCGAAGTCTCATCGTTCCTCCTTTTTTATCGATTCCCCTTTGGTCTTCCATAATGTGAATAACAGGATACTCTGTTTTTTCATCAAATTCACTTGAATGTGCTTTGTTGTATTTTAGCACATTTCTTGCAAACTCTACTACTGCCATTTGCATTCCTAAACATATTCCTAAAAATGGAATCTTCTTTTCCCTTGCATAACGAATTGTTTCTATTTTTCCTTCTATTCCTCTATTACCAAACCCTCCTGGAACAACAATTCCCTCATATTCTTTTAGCATTTCTTCTACATTTTGTTTTGTTACTTTTTCAGAGTCTATTAACTTTGTCTTTACTTTTACTCCATTTTGGTAACCTGCATGAATTAAACTTTCTTGTATCGATAAATAGGAATCTTCTAAACTGACATATTTTCCTACTATCGCAATCTTTGCTGTTTTGTTCTCTATTTTCTTAATCTTTTCTATCATTTGCTCCCACTTTTCATTTTGTGGTTTACACTTTTCTAATTTCAAGTGTTTGCAAACTGCTTCTGCTAGTCCTTCTTTTTCTAATAAAAGAGGAACTTCATAAAGGCAAGATGCTGTTTTATTTTGAATCACACTATCTTTTCTAACATTACAAAACATAGCCAATTTTTCACGAATCGATACAGGAATATCTTTATCTGAACGACATACTAAAACATCTGGTTTAATTCCAATACTTTGTAATTCTTTTACTGAATGTTGTGTTGGTTTAGATTTCAATTCATTTGAACCAGAAATATATGGTAATAACGTAACATGAAGATACATTACATCTTCTGGCTCATTTTCTAAGCCAATCTGTCGAATTGCTTCTAAAAAGGGAAGACTTTCAATATCCCCAACCGTTCCTCCTATCTCAGTGATAACTATTTGTATATTGGACTGTTCAAAACTATAGATATTATCTTTTATTTCATTTGTAATATGGGGAATAACCTGTACCGTCTTACCTAGGTAATCTCCCTTTCTTTCTTTATGAATAACATTCGAATAAATTCTCCCTGTTGTAACACTAGAATCTTTCGTCAAATTTTCATCAATAAAACGCTCATAATGACCTAAATCCAAATCGGTTTCTGCTCCATCTTCTGTTACAAAAACCTCTCCATGTTCATAAGGGCTCATTGTACCTGGGTCTACATTGATATAGGGGTCAAACTTTTGAATTGTTACTCTATATCCTCTATTTTTTAATAATCTACCTAAAGAGGCTGCTGTAATTCCTTTGCCTAATCCTGATACCACTCCACCTGTAATAAAAATGTATTTTGTTTTCACCTTTATCCCTCCTCATAAAATGAAAAAAACAGACTAAAAACACAACCGAAAAAAATGGTTTT
>DBFJJM010000087.1:0-6954 GCA_048393175.1 Candidatus Merdicola sp. | reverse complement strand
TTTTTACCTTTCTTTGATTTTTCACTTTTTTCCTTTTTATTCTAATTTCTTCTATTTTCAGCAACACTTAAACACATAGGATAGTAAATTTATTATATTTAATTTTTTTAAGTATTGCTTATTACGTTACGTTATATACTATACTATATAATAATAAGTAAAAGCGGGGTAGTACTATGAAAAATGAAAAACCAATGACAATAGGGGAATTTGCTAAAAAAATGAAGGTAACTGTACGAACATTACAATATTATGATAAAAAAGGTTTACTAAAGCCCTCTGAATATAGTCAAGGAGGAAGAAGGCTTTATACCAATAAAGATATTGTACAATTACATCAAATTTTAGCAATGAAATATTTAGGCTTTTCTCTTGATGAAATTAAAAATCATATTATTACTCTTGATACGCCACAAGAAATTAAGAAACTATTAGAGAGCCAAGCAGAAGTAATAGAAAAAAAGATTTCAAATTTAAATGAGATATTAATTACGATTCGAGCATTATGTATTGAAATTAATGAAATAAATGATGTAGACTTTAGTAAATATGCAACCATTATTGATTTAATTCGCGAAAAAGACGAAAACTATGCTTTAATTAAATATTTTAATAATAAAGTTCTTGACAATATTGAAACTAGATTTACAAAAGAATCAGCAAAAGATTTTGTAAGGAAATTACAGGAGATTTGTGAAAGAGTGAAGTTATTAAAAGCACAAAATGAATCCCCAGAAAGTAGGAAAGGACAGGAAATTGCTAAAGAGTGGTGGGAGCATATTCAAAAATTTTCTGGAGGAGATATAAGTATGATTAATGAGATGATAAATCTCTATCAGAATAATGCGGATTGGAAAAATCTCTTAAAACAACGAAATATAGTCGCTGATGAATTTATTGAAAAAGCGTTATTTATCTATTTTAAGAAAAAAGAAGAAGGAGAAAAGTAAAATGAGTGAAACAATTCTAGTCAAACAGTTAACAAAAAAATTTGATGAAAAAGCAGTTATAAATAATATTTCTTTCAAAATTGATAACGGAGAAATATTTGGATTGTTAGGACCAAGTGGAGCAGGAAAGACTACTATCATTAAAATACTAACAGGGCAACTAAAGCAAACAGAAGGAACCGTAAAAGTATTTGGTATTGAGAACAATTCATATGATAAAAAAATATATGCCAAATTTGGTATGGTAATGGATAATAGTGGGTTATATGAAAGACTTACTTGCTATGATAACTTATTACTATTTGCTAAAATTTATAATATTGATAAAAAACAGATACTCAAAGTATTAGAAAAAGTAGAATTAGAAGAATTTAGAAATACGGTAGTAGGAAAGCTTTCTAAAGGAATGAAGCAAAGACTAGTTTTGGCAAGAGCAATTTTGCACCATCCGAACGTATTATTTTTAGATGAACCAACAAGCGGATTAGACCCTGCAACAGCAATAAAAATACATGAATTACTTTTTGAACTAAAAGAAACTCGAACTACCATATTTTTAACAACTCATAATATGGAAGAAGCAACACAAATGTGTGATAATGTTGCACTTTTAAATTTAGGAAATATAGTAGAATATGGAAGTCCAAAACAAATATGTAGAAAACATAATAAAGATAATATTATACAAATTATATGCAAAGACAAGCAAGAAATTACGATAAAAAATAATCCACAAAATGCAGATAAAATAAAAGAACTTTTTAACAATGATAATGTGTTAACGATTCATTCATCCGAGCCAACACTAGAAACAGTATTTCTAAAATTAACAGGGAGGGAATTAATATGAGTATAAGAAAAACAATAGCAGTATTTCAAAAAACATATAAAGATATGCTAAAAAATAAGAAATCACTTGTTATATTTTTAATGTTTCCTATCATGGCACTAGTATTTTATAATCTAATACCAGAAGAAAAAGAATTTTTTTCAACTATCTTTTTGCCAATCCATTTAATAGTAGTTCCAGCTTCTATGATAGCCGCAATTATAAGTGAGGAAAAAGAAAAAAATACTTTAAGACAGTTAATAATGGCAAATGTAAAACCTTTAGAATATTTTATTGGTATTGGGTTATTTGTATTTATCATATCCATATTAAGTGCAAGTCTATTTTTATTAATCCTGTCTTTAACTTCTATCGAATTGTTAAGATTTTATATTATTGTGAGTTTAACTATACTATGTTCAATGGTAATAGGTTCTGTTGTAGGAATACTCTCTCAAACTCAAATGAATGCAAACGCATTGATAATGCCACTTAGCATAATTTTAGGAATATTACCAATGTTTTCAGCTTTTAATGATACTATCAAAAACATAGCAAGTATTTTTTATACGCAAACATTATCAAATGTTATAACTTCAATTAGTAAATCAATATCCATTAAAGATTTTACAATTATGCTATTAAACTTTTTTATATCTTTAGCCTTATTTACTTTAATCTATAGAAAAAAGAAATTAGATAACTAAACAGTAAGTACCGTTTCTTTAAGTATACTTAGAAAATCTATACAATTAAGTTTTGGTCAAAAAAGTAAAAAATAGTAAGCAAAACTAGTTTGAACTTTTGTGAGTATACTTTAAATAAAAAGGAGAGTTATTTCTTATAAGAGAATACTTTTTTCTATAACGTAAACTCTACAAAAATAGACTGGTTTTGGCTTGATTGCTTTACTATTCTATATTCTCCTTTTGCCAAATTCCCATAAAGCGGTTCCCACTTTATTTCTAACTCTAACTTTTCTTCTTTTCCTACTAAAATGCCTTCTTCTGTAAAAGCATACTCTTTTGTAATGATTGGAAGTATGTTCCATTGGTCGTTTTGCTTTTTTTCTATTCGAAAATAGTTACCATATACATAGGCAGGTGAATTTTCATCTGTAATGATAACAATAGCACCTGAATTTGTTAAGGTTTGTTCTTTTATCTCCATTTTTATGTTTTCTAATGGATTTTCAGATATTTCTTTCTTACTTTTATCTTTTTTCTCGAAGTCTTCATATTGCATAAATAAGTTTACTATTTTCTTTTCTTGATAACCATTTGGACTATGAAAATCAATCACTTTATATCCTAATCCTAAAGAAAGATTGATTTCTCCATTATTTATTTGTTTGTAAGGAATACAAAACAGAGGTGTTTTATCTTTTTGCATGCGTAACAGGTCAATGCTAAAAAAGCATAAACTAAGTAGTAAAATACTAGCTACAGTAATAAAAACGATTTTTCCTACTTTTCTCATCCTTTTTCCCTCCCTTTCTCTTTTCCATTCTTTTCTTCAGCTTTTTCGATAAGTATTGGTCCTTTCTAAAAAATAGATTCTAATAAAGTAATTAGCTCGTTTTGTGTTATTCCTTGTGTTTCTATATCAAAATAGAGTCCTTGATAACTTCCTATTACCATATACATTTTTTCATATTGATAAATTTGTAATTTTGCTCCTTTTATGATAGAGGCTTCACCATTGTCGCCTAAGTAATAGTCTCTTAATGGTTTTCCTACTGTAGAAAAAGAAAGTGTTATCGTTTTGTTACTATTGTGTGTGCTATAGGAATAAACATAGTCATGCAATTTAGTATATTCTTCTTGAGGCATCTGTTTTACATATACCAAATAGTGATTAGTCAAGAAAACTCCCTCTGGTAAAGATAAATGGTTTAAAAAGGAAAATGGTTCTGTTTGTTTTTCTGGTATCGAATCGATTATTTTGACATCCGCATCAAAACTTGCTTCTAGAAAAGCATCTACCTTATTGATTACAATTTGGTTTTGACTTTGGTTACTTATCTGATGTTTTTGCTTTTGAGGAAAAGGTCTAGGACTAAGAGTAATTAACATAACAAGAGCAACTGCTAAAGAGCAAACAGGAACAAAAATGGTAACATTTCTCTTTTTCTTCTTTTGATGCTGCTTCTCAATTTTTTTTAAAATTGCTTGATAATTGCTTTGTTGGTCAAATTCTTGTTTCATTCCTTCTCTAATATCAGCCATTTTCTTTTTCCTCCTTTCTAAATTGTTGTTTCATTTCTTTTAGGGTTCGATAAATACTATTTTTTACTTTCGACTCAGATACTTCTAGTTCTATTGCAATTTCTGACAAGGTTAACCCAAAAATATAATACAAATAAAAAATTTTTGCTACTTCTGGTTTTTTCTTCTTTAAAAACTCCCATATCTTCTCTCCTTCTGTTTTTAAAATAGCTTGTGCTTCTATATCCTTTTCTATTGTAAAATTTTCTTTTTCTACATCTATATTTTCTTCCCATGAATCAGTTAATATTTTGTATTTTAGTTTATAGTGTTTTGAAATTTTATTTTTGGCAATACCAATTAAATAGGAAGATAGATTTTCTATTTTTAGTTGTTTTTTTCTTTTTAATATTTCGTAAAAAGAAACATATGTATTTTGCAGTATATCATTTACATCTTCTATTTTAGAACATTTACATAAAATATATTTTAATACTGGTAAGTAAGTATTTTGATAAATTGTTTCAAAATCTTCCAAACGAACTAAACTACCCATTTATTTTCTCTCCTCTTATATTATAGTGTCTTGTTTCCTCTCAAAAAGTTTCATTTTTTCTATTTTATTTCTCAAAAGCTTAATTTCATTTCTTTTTTATTTTATACCATATATTTTTCTTTTATCCTAGCTTGTTATCTTAGTAATAACATTATAAATCCTCTCAAAAAAACAAGGAAAAGTATTTTCCCCTTGTTTTTATCTTATCTTTCATTTTGAAACCTTCTTTTGTACCTATTTAGGCTTGTTTTTTCTCGTCATCTCTTCTCCAATAAAACAAATATTGTTGTGCTAATCCTTTTAAAGAACCAAATTTTTCTTCTGCTAACCTATTGATTGTTTCTTTGCTTACTTTTTCCTCTTCTTTTTGTCCTATGTATAATTCATTCATAACACGTCTTACCCATACATCAATTGGAAAAACATCCAATCTTTTTAGGTCTGAAAAAAGCAAAATACAGTCTGCCACCTTTGGACCTACTCCAGATAAAGTTAATAACTCTTTTCGTACTTCTTGTGTTGGTTTTTGATACCACCCAGAGAGATTGATTTTTCCCTCTATGCATAGAGCTACTGTCTCATAAACACGTTTATCACGAAAGCCAAACCCTAAAGCACGATATTGTTCTACTGTCACATCTTTTAACTGCTCTTTCGTAGGAAAGGTATAATATGTTTTTGCTCTCCATTCGATTTGGTTACCATAGGCTCTGCAAAGCCTATCAATCATTCCTTTAATTCTTGGAATATTGTTATTCGCAGAAAGAATAAAAGAAAGAATCGTTTCCCATAAAGGTTGGTTTAATAAACGAATTCCTTTACCATATGCAGTACTTTTTTTAAGATTATCATCTACTTTTGATAATTGGTTTTTTAACTCATCATAATCTGTATTTAAGTCAAAATAGTTTATCACTAATTGCTTTAAATCTTCTTGTCCTACTCCTCTAAAAAAAATGGTATCGTTTTGTTCTTTTACTTGTATTACATTTTGCCTTACCACTCCAACGTACGTACTATCATCTATTTGATTCCATCTAAAACATTGTCCACATTCAAAAATATCTTTTAAGTGAAAAGTAGTCTGTTTTTTTAATTTCCATGTTTGTTCCATATGATTCCCTCTTTTTTATTATAGCTTACTAGAAAAGAAAAATCAAATTTAGGGTTTTTTAAACCCCATTCCAAACACTTCCCTAGAATTAGCAATAATAATGAAAGCATGCGGGTCAACTTCTAAAGCAATTTCTTTTACTTTTGCTACATCTCCTCTTGCTGCTGCACATAATAATACTAAACGTTCCTCTTGAGTATACATTCCTCTTCCATAAAGACCAGTTGTGCCTTTTTTGGCCTCTTCTCCAATTCGTTGTGAAATTGTTTCGTTTTGATTCGAAATAATAAAAACAAGTTTGGTAAAATAGATTCCTTCGAAAGCAATATCAATTAATTTTCCCATTAAATAAATTGCAATAGCAGAATAAAGCCCAATTTCTATTTCTCTAAAAAAGAACATATTTAAAGCAACAATACCAATGTCTATCATTGTGATTAACTGGCTCATTCGAATTCTAGAACGATATTCTCTAATAATGTTCGTAACAAGCTCTGTTCCTCCTGTAGAACCTTTATATTTAAGTACAATAGCCGTACCAAGCCCCATTAAGACTCCACCATAAATACACGCCAAAAAACGGTCTTGTGTTAAAGGGGCCCATTTATCAAATACATCAATAAAAAAAGAAAAAGCAACCGTTCCTATAATAGATTTTACAAAAAAATCTTTTCCTATTTTATAAATGGCTAAAAAGAAAAAGGGAATATTGAGTACTAAAATAGTGGTTCCCATTGGTAAATGAAAAAAATAGTAAGCAAGAGTGGCAAGTCCAGAAAAACCTCCTGTAGAAAGCTGATTAGGAAGTAAAAACTGAGATGTCCCAAATGCCATAATAGCAGCTCCTAAAAGAATAAAAAAGACTTGCACAATATATTTTCGAATTAATAATATTCTTTTTTTCTTTTTCAAGTTCATAAAAAATCACCTATATTACCAGTATTTACAGGCATAGGTGATTTTATCCTATTTTGTTATCTTTTCTTGTTTCTGTTTTTCCTCAATTAAATCTGCATATGTTTTTACAATCTTCATTTCTGATTTTCCTTGTTTTATTTTGCTATCCATTACTACTTTTAATAGCACATCATAAGTCTCTTCTAATTTTTTAATATTTTCTTGTTCATATCCTATTACATGGTTAATATCTTGTGGATTGACTGTTATTTCTACTTCTCTTACTTTTGTGTTATACTGTTTAATCTGGTCTACAATGCTATCATACCAAATACTAGATTCTACCAAAGCAGGAAAATCCGGATGAACAGGTCCTTTTACTTTTTCTTCTTTTTGTTTTT
>DBFJJM010000086.1:0-19717 GCA_048393175.1 Candidatus Merdicola sp. | reverse complement strand
GATAAGATGGAAAGAATAAAAAAACAAAAAGGAGTAACAATCTTACAAAAAGAGTTAAAGGGTTGTTATTCTTTTTTTCGTCAAGAAGGAAATTTTCAAAAAGGAAGTAAGGGATATGGATTAATCCGAGACAAATCTAGGATAGTACCTAATGTAGCAAGCATTGCTTCTGTTGGCTATGGTTTAGCAGCATTATTAGTCGGTATGAAACATGGTTGGATAAAGCAAGAGAAAGCTTATTACATAGCAAATCAAACCTTACATACTTTTTTAGAACAAGTAGAGGGAAAAGAAGGTTTTTTTTATCATTTTGTTAATATACATACAGCAAAAAGGGTTTGGGATTGTGAAATATCGATTATTGATACTGCTATCTTCCTTTGTGGAGCATTAACAATAGGAGAGGCATTAGGAGGAGAAGTAAAAGAAAAAGCACAAAGACTTTATAAAAAGGTAAATTGGAACTGGTATTTAAATAAAAAGACAAATCAGTTTTATATGGGATATGTTCCAGAAAAAGGTTTTTTTGGAGCATGGGATTGGTATGCTGAACAATTAATGTTATATATTTTAGCGGTTGGTTCTCCTACTTTTTCAGTAAATAGTAAGGTGTATGAAAGTTTTGAAAAACCAATAGGAAGTTATGGCAAATTACAAAATATCATTTATACTTATTGTGGAACGTTATTTACTTATCAATTTTCTCATGCTTGGATAGATTTTCGAAATTTAATAGACCCAAATGGTATCGATTGGTTTGAAAATTCGGTAAAGGCAACAAAAGCCAATAGACAGTATTGTATAGAACATCAAAAATCATTTCGAACGTTTGGAGAAAATTCATGGGGACTTACTGCTTGCATAGGACCAAAAGGGTATTGTGGAGGATATGGAGCAAAGCCATGTAAAGCTAAATTGGAAGTAGAAAATGATGGAACAGTTGCTCCATGTGGTTCCATTGGCTCAATTGTATTTACTCCTAAAGAAGTATTAGCCGTAATGGAACAGTTATATAATAATGATTCTAAACTATGGTCTAAATATGGTTTTCGAGATGGATATAATTTAGAAAAGCAAAAACCATGGTATGCAAAAGAGTATATTGGGATTGATAAAGGAATTTCTCTTGTTATGATAGAAAACTATTTGTCAGGAGAGATTTGGAAACATTTCATGAAAAATAGTTATGTGCAAAGAGGATTAGAAAAAATAGGATTTAGGAAAAAAGAAGAAAAAGTAAGACTAACCAAACAATAAAAGAGAGAAGGATAACTCCTCTCTTAAAAAATATAAATTAATAATTTTCTGCTCTTACTTCAAAATAGCTTTGTGGATGTTTACAAACTGGGCAAATTGTTGGAGCTTCTGTTCCTACTACAATGTGACCACAGTTTCTACATTTCCAAACGACAATACTTCCTTTTTTAAATACTTCGCCTTTTTCCACATTGTCTAATAATTTTCGATATCTTTCTTCATGTACTTTTTCTACTTCTGCAATTCCTCTAAAAGTAGCAGCAATTTCTTTAAATCCTTCTTCTTCTGCTTCTTTTGCAAAAGTAGCATACATATCGGTCCATTCATAATTTTCTCCAGCAGCAGCATCTGCTAAGTTTTGTTTGGTATCTCCAATACCATTTAAATATTTGAAATGTAATTTTGCATGCTCTTTTTCATTTTCTGCTGTTTCTAAAAATAAAGCAGCAATTTGCTCATATCCTTCTTTTTTGGCTACACTAGCAAAATAGGTATATTTATTTCTTGCCTCTGATTCTCCAGAAAATGCAGCTTTTAAATTTGCTTCTGTTTTTGACCCTTTTAATTCCATATCCTTACCTCCTTATAAATAAATGATAACTATTATCATTTCTTAAAGCATCATAATATAAACAAAAGAAAAAGTCAATACCAAAACAAGAAAAAAGTAAAAAACAAGAAAAAATTAGCCTATACAATAAAAAGATGATAAACAAACGTAGTACACATACAAAGTACGATTCCGCACACAGTAGGAAGTAAGAAGGATAAAATAGTCCATTTCCAACGATTCGTTTCTTTCTTTATGGTTAAAAGAGTGGTACTACATGGAAAATGTAGTAATGCAAAAATCATAACATTGATAGCAGTTAAAATGGTCCATCCATTTTGTGCTAAGATTTCACCTATTCGAAACGTATCTTCCAAATTTACTAAACTTCCGGCTCCAATATAACTCATTAAAATAATTGGTAAAACGATTTCATTAGCAGGTAATCCAAGTAAAAACGCAGTTAAGATATAACCATCTAACCCCATGAGCTGAGCAAAAGGATTTAAGAAATTAGCAATTAAGGTAAGAAGAGTAGTGCCATTAATCATAAGATTAGCAAATAGCCATAATACAATTCCAGCAGGTGCAGCTACGCTGATGGCTCTTCCTAAAACAAAAAGGGTTCTATCTAAAATCGAACGTACTAAAACTTTTCCAACTTGTGGTTTACGATAAGGAGGAAGTTCTAAAATAAAGGAGGAAGGAAACCCTTTTAATACTGTTTTAGATAAAAGTTTTGAGATAAGAAGTGTCATAAAAATTCCTAATAAAATGACACCTAATACAGTAAGAGTCGATACAAAAGAGGCACCTAACCCCTGCATGGTTCCTGCAATAAAGATACTTGCTATGGTAATTAAAAAGGGGAATCTTCCATTACAAGGAACAAAGGCATTAGTAAGTGTAGCAATAAGTCTTTCTCGAGGAGAATCAATAATACGACAACCAATTACTCCAGCGGCATTACAGCCAAATCCCATACACATGGTAAGTGCCTGTTTTCCGCTTGTACATGCTTTTTTAAAGAAGTGGTCTAAATTAAAAGCAATTCTAGGAAGATAGCCTAAATCCTCTAAAATAGTAAATAACGGGAAAAAGATAGCCATAGGAGGGAGCATCACGGCAATAACCCAAGTAACAGTTTGATACATTCCTAAAATTAACATATTAGATAACCATTGAGGCATGTGAATGAGTTCTGCTCCATAAAGTAATTTTTCTTGTCCCCAACGAAATAAATTAGATAAAAGTTCAGAAGGGTAGTTTGCCCCTATAATAGTAATCCAAAAAATAACAGCTAAAAAGAATAACATAATAGGAATACCAAATTTTTTAGAGGTTAAAATTTTATCAATTTTTCTATCCCTATTATTGTAATCTGACCTATTGTAATGACAAACTTCTTGGGCAATTTCTTCACAGCGAGATAAAATTTGGGAAACAATTTTATCTTTAAAATGAGTATTATCTATTTCCTTTGTTTGTAAATCTCTTTTAACATTATCTATTGTTTGATTTAGTTTTTCATAATTGGATAAATCCAATTTCAAATTTTCTTCAATAGAAGAAATAATTTTTCTTTCTCCATCTATTAATTTAAGACAAATCCAACGAGAAAGATAGGAAGAAGAGTAATAAGAAGAGAGGTCTTGACTTACTTTTGTAATAGAATCTTCAATAATAGGCGAATAAATAATCTGTTTTGGAGCTGGTTTAATTTCTCCAGAACAAACGCGGTATATCATATCTAATAGTTTATGTAATGTCTTCGGCTTTCTAGCGGTTGTTCCTACAACAGGTACACCTAAATAGCTTGATAACAAATCTAAGTCAATTGAAATTCCCTTCTTTTTTGCTTCGTCTAATAGGTTAACACAAACAATTACATTTTTCGTAATTTCAAATGTTTGAAATACTAAATTTAAATTACGTTCCAAGCAAGTAGCATCTACAATTACTACTGTCGCATTTGGATTTCCAAAACAAATATAATTACGAGCAATCTCTTCTTCTTGTGAATTAGACATTAAAGAATAAGTACCAGGAATATCGACAAAAAGAAATTCTTTTTCTTTGTATTGACAACTACCAGATGCATTGGCTACTGTTTTACCTGGCCAATTACCAGTATGTTGGTGCATACCAGTTAAACCATTAAAAACAGTAGACTTTCCTACATTTGGGTTACCAGCAAAGGCAACCGTATAATCACAAGTTTTTGAAAGTGCTAACATTTCCTCTCCTAATACACGATTGCCAGTAGAACCAGCAGTTAGTCCCATAAAATCACCATCCCAAAAGTTATTACTGTAATATATGCAGGAAAGAAAAAATGTGAGCTCTTTTTCTTTTTTTTCAAAAAAAAACTAGAATAAGGATAACTTATTCTAGTACAATTTTAATTTTTTGGGCATCTTCTTTTCTTAAAGCAATGGTTGAACCGCGAATTTCATAAGCAGTAGGGTCTCCTAAAGGACTGATAAAAATAGGCTTTATCACAGTTCCTTTTACTAATCCTAAATCTAAAAATCTTCTTCGTATTGTTCCGAGAGCAAGTAAGAAAAGCTACTTTTCCATAAGTACCAATAGGTAATCTATCTAACGAGATGGGATTCATATCCTTTGTACCTCCTTTGTGAGCCAGCAAGTTGCTTACTATAATATATGTTAACATAAAAAAAGAGTGCGTAAAATAAAGAACTATTGACAAAATTGAAAAATAAGATAAAATAAAACAAAAATATTAAAAAGGAGAAATAGATATGGAAAGAAAACGTGGGTTTGAAGTAGCAAAGGGATTTGAATCAAACGAAATTCATTTGCCAATTCGTAAAACAAAATTTTCAGCAGGATATGATATTGAAGCTGCAGAAGATTGTATTGTTCCAGCTTTTCAGCCTGGACAAGTACCAACTCTTATTAAAACAGGGCTAAAAGCTTATATGCAAGATGATGAAGTACTGATTTTATCAAATCGTAGTTCAAATGCGAAGAAAAAAGGAATTGTAATGGCAAATGGAGTAGGTGTAATAGATAAAGACTATTATGGCAATCCAGACAATGATGGTCATTTTATGTTTTCGGTTTTTAATGTTAAAGAACAAGATATTGAAATAAAAAAGGGGGATGTAGTAGGACAAGGAATTTTTTACCAATATCTTACAACTGATGAGGATTGTGCACAAGGAGAAAGAATCGGTGGATTTGGTTCTACTTCAAAATAAATTAGAAAAAAAATAAAAGTTATGTAAAGCTGCAAAGTAGTGCTTTACATGGATTATTTTGCCAAAAAAACTTGTCAGAGTCTTTGACTTCTGGCAAGTTTTGTAGTATAATAAAGATGTTGTTAAAGAAGAATGAATAGACATTGAAAGGAGTGACTTACGTGTTTAATGTAGGTGATAAAATCGTATATCCTATGCACGGAGCAGGAACAATTGATGCAATTGAGGAGAAAGATATTCTAGGAGAAAAGCAAGCTTATTATATCTTAAAAATGCCAGGAGGAGTAAAAGTGATGGTACCTACCTCTAAGGCAGAAGAAATAGGGGTAAGAAGTATTATAACGCAAAAAGAAGCAGAAAAAGTCTTTCAAGTCCTAGAAACAGATGAAACAGAAATGTCTATGAATTGGAATAAAAGATATCGTGACAATATGGATAAAATGAAAAGTGGCGATATCTATGAAGTAGCAGATGTGGTAAGAAATTTAAGTTTTAAACAAAAAGAAAAGGGTCTTTCTACTGGGGAAAAGAAAATGTTAAACAATGCGAAACAAATTTTAGTAAGTGAGCTTGTTTTAACACAGCATGCTAGTCAAGATGAAATCGAAGGAATGGTAGAAAATAAAATCAATCTTTCCTTTGATGAATATAGAACAGACCATACAATAGAACCAATAAATTTAAATGATACAATTATTAAAAAATTTATTCCATTTGATGGAAATAACGATACATCAGAAAATGCATAATAGGAAAGTGAAGGAGAAATTAAGACAATTTCTCCTTTCTTTTGCCTTTTGCTTGTAGACATAAAAGAAGGATTTCGCTATTGTCTGTCGAATAATTAAAGTATATATTAGAAAGGTATGAAAAATGGTACGATACAGTGATGAATTAATTGATGAGATAAAAAGTAACAATGATATAGTAGAAGTGATATCCCAATATGTAGTATTAAAAAGAAGTGGAAGGAACTATTTTGGATTATGTCCGTTTCATAAAGAAAAGTCACCTTCTTTTTCTGTCTCACCAGATAAACAGATTTTTCATTGCTTTGGCTGTGGAGTAGGAGGAAATGTTTTTCATTTTATAAGTAAGATTGAAAATATTAATTTTCGAGAGAGTGTGGAACTTTTAGCAGAAAGGGCAGGAATTCTTCTTCCTAGTATTGATAGTCAAGGAGATGATAGAAAGGCACAGCTAAAAAAAAGAGTTTATGAAATTAATCAGCTAGCTGCTCTTTTCTATCATGAAAATTTATACAAGCCTTCTTCAAAAGTAGCACAAAATTATGTGAAAAAGAGAAAATTAGATAATCAAACACTAAAAAACTTTCTAATTGGCTATTCTGGTACTTTTAATGAGCTATATCAGTTTTTGAAACAGAAAGGATATACGCAAGAGGAAATTCTAGCTTCTAGTTTAGTCAATCGTACGCAAAATGGGACCTATATCGACCGTTTTCGTCACCGCTTTATGTTCCCTATACAAGATGTAAGGGGAAGAGTGATTGCTTTTGGAGGAAGAGTATTAGACGATTCTAAACCAAAATATATTAATTCTCCAGAAAATATTGTGTATAGCAAGGGACGCCATTTATATGGACTTTATCATGCTAAAAAGCATGAGTTAAAAAAGATAATCATTGTAGAAGGATACATGGATGCTATTTCTTTACATCAAAGAGGAATTCCTAATGTAGTAGCTTCGTTAGGAACTGCTCTTACAGAAAATCAAGGACATTTATTAAAAAATAACGCAGAACAAATAATTATTGGATATGATGCAGATGGAGCAGGACAAGCAGCAACAATTAGAGGACTAGAAATTTTGCAAAACATGGGGTGTGACCTTCGTATATTGCAAATAGAGGGTGCAAAAGACCCAGATGAATTTGTTACCAAGTACGGAAGTGATAGATTTAAACAATATGTAGAAAAAGCAATCTCTTTTGTAGAATTTAAAGTTAAAATTTTAAAAAAAGAGCTGAATATACAAAATACATCCGATAAAATTAAATTTTTAAATGAAACAGCTAAAATATTAGCAAAAGTTACGAATAAGATGGAACAAGAAGTGTATATTCAAAATATTGCAAATGAATATGATGTCTCCAAAGAGGCAATTTATGCTCAAATTAATAAGCTAAATGTAAAACAAGAAGGAAGCAAAATTTTAGAACGAAAAGTACCACGTTTTGCAGTACCCAAAAAAGAAGAAATGGTAAAAGAATCTACTTTAAAACGAGAAAACACTATTTTAGCTTTACTAATTAATTCTAACATACAAACTTACCAAAAAATAAAAGAAAAAATTAAACCAGAGGATTTTTATTCACAAATAAACCAGAAGATTTTATTAAAACTGTATGAAGAGTATGAAAAAGGAAATAGTAATATATATGACCCAGTTAATCTCTTTACAGAAGAGACACTCATTAATCATATTACTGAAATTATGGCAGAGGATTTTGGAATTACCGATTGGGAAAAAGCAGCTCAAGATGTGATTTTAAGTTATCAAAAAGAAAGATTGATAGAAAAAAGAGATTTAATTTTAGAAAAATTAAATCAAGATTTAACAAAAGAAGAACGAGCAGATTTGGAAAAACGATTAAGTGACATGATTATCCAAATTGCTAAAATAAAGTAGGAGGGATGATATGAAAAAGAAAGAAATGCAAGAAGAAATAGTAGAAGAAACAAAAAATAAAGCTGCGAAACAGGAAGAAAAACAAGAACAGGAAGAACATAATAAAAAAGCTAGAGAATCTTTAAAACAAGATAATAAGGATAATCAGAATAAACAAGAACAAAATAAGAAAGATGAAGAAATCCGAAATGATAAAGTGAAAAGTATTCTAGAAAGAGCTAAAACCAATGGAAAAATAACCTATGGAGAATTAGCAAGTGAATTAGATGATATTAATGCTGACCAAATTGATAAAGTATTTGATGCCTTCGAAGAAATGGGAGTAGATGTCTTAAAAGAGGAAGAAGAACCGGATATTGAAGATTTACAAGAAGTAGAAGAATTAAAATTAGATGAAGTAAACTTAAATAATTTTGATGGGGTAAATGTAAATGACCCAGTACGTATGTATTTAAGAGAAATCGGAAAAATTCCTCTTCTTACTTATGAAGAAGAGTTAGAACTAGCAAAAAAAGTATTAGAAGGAGACGAAGAGTCTAAACAGAAATTAGCTGAATCCAATTTAAGATTAGTAGTTAGCATTGCTAAAAAATATGTAGGAAGAGGAATGCTTTTCTTAGATTTAATTCAAGAAGGAAATATGGGACTGATTAAAGCAGTAGAAAAATTTGATTATACCAAAGGATTTAAATTTAGTACGTATGCTACTTGGTGGATTAGACAAGCAATTACAAGAGCTATCGCTGACCAGGCACGTACTATCCGTATTCCTGTTCATATGGTAGAAACAATTAATAAACTAATTCGTACTTCTCGTCATCTATTACAGCAATTAGGAAGAGAACCAGCTCCAGAAGAAATTGCAGAAGAAATGGAAATTCCAGTAGAAAAAGTAATGGAAATTCAAAAAATAGCACAAGACCCAGTTTCATTAGAAACACCAATAGGAGAAGAGGATGATAGTCATTTAGGAGATTTTATTCAAGATGAGGATTCTCCTGCTCCACAAGATTCTGCTGCCTATACTTTGTTAAAAGAGCAGTTAGAAGAGGTAATGAACACTCTTACACCAAGAGAAGCAAAAGTATTAAAATTACGTTTCGGATTAGAAGATGGAAAAGCTAGAACATTAGAAGAAGTGGGAAGAGAATTTATGGTAACAAGGGAAAGAATTAGACAAATCGAAGCAAAAGCCTTAAGGAAATTACGTCACCCAAGCAGAAGTAAAAAATTAAAAGATTATATGGGATAAAAACCATATAATTTTTTTAGTAATGATAAGAAACCTATCATACAATATAAAATAATTAACAGAAAAAAATAACAAATGAAAATATTTTAGAATTTTAAAAATTAAGCAAAAGGCTAAAAAGCATTGACAAAACAGCCTTTTTATGGTAACATAAAGCTAGATTTATACAAGTGAGGTGAATCTAGCAAGGCTAGAAAAAAATGGGCAAAATAATAGGAAGAATAAAAAAAGGATTAAGTAGTTTAACTTCTACACAGCCGGACTTAGAACCAAGTACAATAGAAGAAGTAATAGGAGAAAAGAATCCACAAAATTTTAGACGCTTAGAACAACAATTAAAAGAAGCACAAAGACAAGCAGAAAAAATTATGCAAGGAGGTTTTGCTCAATCTATGCAAAATCCTGCTAGAGAAATAGAACAAAAGTTAGGAAAGATGAATCAAAAAGGAACAAAAAAGGTACCGACGAAAAAGGATAGCGAAATAGAGAGATAATAAAACTAAATAAATTTCTTGACAAATAAAAGGAAAATAGATTATAATATAAATCGTCGATGTTTATCGGCGATTTATATATGGCGAAGTAGCTCAGTTGGCTAGAGCATGCGGTTCATACCCGCAGGGTCGGTGGTTCGAGCCCACTCTTCGCTACCAAAAGAATAGAACTAAGCAGGTTATATTAAATCTAGCTTAGTTCTATTTTTACCTGTTTAACATATTTTTCACATATTCGTTTCGATATATACTAAACAAATATTTTCCAGGCTAAATACAGAAACTATTGAAAAATAAGGATTTCTCTTTTTAGATATTTGCTGGAAAAAATTTATGCAAAGTATTGAAAAATTTAATACATTTCAATAATACAGATGTACCAATGGTGTATGTCTAACTTTAACATGAGTTATATTTAAATTAAAGTATTTACTTTACGATTTGTATAATTAATTTTGTTTAACGCTAACATAGGATATGTTTAAATAAAAATCTTCCTGAAAAGAAACGAAAAAAGATTCATACGTTTCTTTTTTTTTGTTCCTATGATATAGTATAAAAGTAAATTTTCGCCTAGAAAAAAACAAATAGTTTAGTAAAAGATAGGGCAAACAAAAAGAGGTGAAGCAAATGAAACTAAAGAGAATTAGAAAAAAACTGAATAAGGAAATTAATAAAAATGGAACCATTAGTAATCGAGCAATCGAGGCAGGTAAAATTATTGACCAGATAACAGTAGAGGAAATGCAAGAAAGTTATAGGCAAAAAGAATGGAGTCTTTTTGAACGTTCTATGAAAGCTCTACAATATGTTACTGTTCAATTAGAGAAGTTTCCTACTGTAGAGGAATGGAATCGATTTGCTATGGAAAATGGTATGTATTCTTCTCTATCTTTAGAATACATGAGTCAAATGAATTGGAATAAAATACGAACTAATATATATAAAGAAATCAATCATTCTGTAAAGCAAGCCAAACAGAAAAAGAAAGATAACCAAGAAAATACCCAAAAAAGAGGGAATAAAAAAATGTAAGATTTTGTCGAAAACGAGTTTGACAAGATGAGGTAAAGTGTATATAATAGAAAAGACGAGAAGAGATAGAAACTGCGTTCAAACAAATTGCTATCTCTTCTCTTGATACACCAACTAGAGTGTACATATATAGTATACACTCTTTGGCAATTTTTGTCAATCTAGCTAGTAATGTGATTTGGAGTGTTAGAATGGAACCAAAGAAAAGAAAACCTCTTAACTTTACCAAAAAAGAAATAGAAGAATTAACATTTATCTTACATCATTCACCCAAAATATTAACAAAGAAGCAATTGAAGATGATTCAAAAATATTTAGAGAAACTAGAGTAAGAAAAATTTCTTTAAAGAATTGCGAATAACATAAAGTTGTGATATAATAAAAAGGTACTGTAAAAACAATTTTTGTTTTTACATGAAAAATGTATACTTTTTAGCAAAAATTAGAATACTATATAGTGACATAATTTGGGGGGATAAAAATGGAGTATAGAAATTATGGAGTTGTGGTACATCAGCCAGAAATAAAATTAGAAGAAAGACCTTTAATTGGAAGACCACAAGATATTGCTGAAAACCAATCTTCTTTTGAGAGGATTTGCGAAGCGGTGTTCCAGGAAGACGGACTTTGGGAACGTGGTGAATAAATACAAAGAGACTATTAAAAAATAGTCTCTATTTTTTTTTCTTTTTTCTTTCTTTTTCAATTTGTTCTTTAGTTTTGGGAATCACTATTTTATTTTCTTTATTTTTCATCTTAGGTTTGGCAACGTTAAGATGTTCATAAACAGGAGAAATCTCTAATTCACTTCCATCTCCGGAAACAATTTCTATTTTTTTTTGTTCCTCATTCATTTTCCGACCTCCTATCCTTTTTTCTTTTTCTATGGTAGCATAAAAAATAGAAAAAGACAAATATTTTTGTTAAAATTATTACTAGAAATTGCTTAAAACATTGACACACAAGTAAATACGTGACATAATAGGGAAGTAACTTTATACTAAAATAGGAGAAAATATGGAAATTCAAAAAATAAAAAATATTATAGAAGCGATTTTATTTGCTTCTGGAAGGGTAGTCAAAATAGAAGAACTAATTCGTATTGTGGAATTAAGTAAAGAAGAAATTATGGGAATTATTGAACTACTGAAAGAAGAATATGAAAAAAGAAATAGTGCCATTGAAATAATTACTGTTAATGATGGTTATCAAATGTGCACGAAAAAAGAATATTATGAATTTCTTTATCCTATTTTTGATAAACGTAATAAACCAAACTTATCAAATGCAGCGTTAGAGACATTATCGATTATTGCCTATAACCCAAAAATCACAAGGTCTGAAATAGAAGCAATTCGTGGGGTTAATTCAGATGGAACCATATATAAGTTACTTGAGTATGATTTAATACAAGAAGCGGGAAAATTAGATGCACCAGGAAGACCTACTACTTATCAAACAACAGAGAAGTTTTTAAAAATGTTTGGTTTTACAACACTAGAGGAATTACCAGACTTACCAAGATATAAGTTAGATGAAAATGAACAAATTGTAATAGAAGAGATAGTAGAAGAAACAATAGAGGCTCCTATGCCCGAAAGGGTAGCTAAAGAAAGTCCAAAAGAAGAAAAAGAGATAAAATAGGAGGAAAGTATGAGCGAAAAAGAATATGTAAAAGAAATAACCAATATTGAGCAGGATTTTGCTAAGTGGTATACCGATATTGTGCTAAAAGCAGATTTAGCAGATTATACAGATACAAAAGGATGCATTGCCATTAAACCATATGGATATGCCATTTGGGAAAATATTCAAAAATATACAGACGAGAAATTTAAAGAAGTAGGGGTAAAAAATATTTATTTACCACTTCTCATTCCACAAAGCTTATTAGAAAAAGAGAAAAACCATATTGAAGGATTTGCACCAGAAGTTGCTTGGGTAACAGAAGGGGGAGAAAAAAAGTTAGAAGAAAAACTATGTATTCGTCCTACTTCAGAGACGATGTTTTCTACTCTTTATGCAAAATGGATTCATTCTTGGAGAGATTTACCAATTGTATACAATCAATGGTGTAATATTCTTCGTTGGGAAAAAGAAACAAGACCATTTTTGCGTTCTAGGGAGTTTTTATGGCAGGAAGGACACACGATTCATGAAACGGAAAAGGAAGCACAAGAAAGAACTTTACAAATGTTAGATATTTATTCCGATATTATTGAAAATTTACTAGCGATTCCTGTTTTAAAAGGACGAAAAACAGAAAAAGAGAAGTTTGCAGGGGCAGTTGCCACCTATACAGTAGAAACATTAATGTTAGATGGAAGAGCTCTTCAAGCTGGAACGTCGCACTACTTAGGCCATCATTTTACGAAACCATTTAATATTACTTTTCAAAATCGTGAAGGGGAAGAAGAATATGGTTATCAAACTTCTTGGGGAATTAGTACTAGATTAATTGGAGCTACCATTATGGCACATGGAGACAATCGAGGACTAAAATTACCACCAAAAGTAGCACCAATTCAAGCTGTAATTATTCCCATTGCTAGTAATAAACCAGGAGTGTTAGAACAAGCAAGTAAGCTATATGATGAATTAAGGAAAACCTACCGTATGGAATTAGATGACCGTGATAATTACACACCAGGATTTAAGTTTAATGATTGGGAGATGCGAGGAGTACCAGTAAGAATTGAACAAGGTCCAAGAGATATTGAGCAAGGTCAATGTATTATTGTAAGAAGGGATACATTAGAAAAAATAATTGTAAAACGTGAGCAAATCAAGGAAAAATTGCAAGAAATCTTAGACCAGATTCAGCAAAATATGTTTCATCAGTGTGAATTAGTAAAACAGAAAAGAACCACTATTGCTACTTCTTTAGAAGAATTTATACAAAAAATAGAAGAAAATCAAGGATATATTAAAACAATGTGGTGTGGAAACCAAGAGTGTGAGGATAAAATTAAAGAATTAACCAATGCCCATTCAAGATGTATTCCGTTTGAACAAGAAATAGTATCTGACCATTGTGTGTGTTGTGGCAAACCAGCTAAAACAATGGTTGTTTGGGGAAGACAATATTAGGAGGGAAAAAGATGAATCAATATCGAACACATACTTGTGGTGAACTTACGATAAAAGAAGTAGGAAAAGAAGTAAAATTATCTGGTTGGATTCAAAAAATTAGAAATTTAGGAGGTATGACTTTCTTAGATTTAAGAGACCAATATGGGATAACACAGATTGTACTAGAAAAAGATGAAATAAAAAAGCAAGCAGAACAACTTACCACAGAAAGTAGCATTTGCATTAGTGGAATAGTGGTGGAAAGAAGAAGTAAAAATGACAAACTATCCACAGGAGACATCGAGGTGATAGCACAACAAATTGAACTTTTAGGAAAATGTAAAAAAGTACTTCCTTTTGAAATTAATACACTACAAGAAGTAAGAGAAGACTTAAGATTAGAATACCGTTTTTTAGATTTACGTTCAGATAAGATTCATCGTAACATTTTACTTCGTTCTCAAATCTTAAAAAAGATACGTGAGGAGATGGACCAATTAGGATTTTGCGAAATTCAGACTCCCATTTTAGCAAATTCTTCACCAGAAGGAGCAAGGGATTTTTTAGTACCAAGTCGTTTGCATCCAGGAGAATTCTATGCTCTTCCACAGGCACCACAACAATTTAAACAATTATTAATGGTGTCTGGATTTGATAAATATTATCAAATTGCACCTTGCTTTCGTGATGAAGACCCAAGGGCAGACCGTGCACCAGGTGAATTCTATCAGCTTGATTTTGAAATGTGCTATGCACAGCAAGATGATGTGTTAGCAGTCATAGAAAAAGTAATACCACCTTTATTTAAAACGTTTTCTGGCAAAACGAAAATAGATGAAGGGCCTTTTGTTCGTATAGCATATGAAGAAGCAATGGAAAAATATGGAATTGATAAACCAGATTTGAGAAATCCACTTATCATCCAAGACATATCAGAGATTTTTAAAGATACAGACTTTAATGCTTTTAAAGGACAGACCATAAAAGTAATTGTCGTGCCAGAAGGAGCAAAGCAGCCTAGAAAATTTTTTGACCATATGACAGAAATTGCAAAAGAAGCAGGGGCAAAAGGACTAGCGTGGACCAAAATAGGAGAGAAGAATCATCCAGAAGGCGGAATAGCAAAATTTATTACCCAACAGCAAATAGAAGAAATAACGAAAAAGTGTGGTGTTAAAGAAGAAGATAGTCTTTTCTTTATTGCAGATGAAAAGAAAATAGCCCAAAAAGTAGCAGGACTGATTCGTATTGAATTAGGAAAAAGGTTAGACTTAATAGAAAAGGATAGTTTTCGTTTTTGTTTTATTGTGGACTTTCCGATGTATGAATTATCAGAAGAAGGAACGATTGATTTTAATCATAATCCTTTTTCTATGCCACAAGGAGGAAAAGAAGCATTAGAAACGAAAAACCCATTAGATATTTTAGCATATCAATTTGATTTGGTGTGTAATGGATATGAAATGGCATCTGGAGCAGTTCGAAATCATGACCCAGAATTAATGGTGAAAGCCTTTGAAATAGCAGGTTATACGAAAAGAGAGGTAGAAGAAAGGTTTGGTGCTTTATATCATGCTTTCGAATATGGAACCCCTCCCCATGCCGGTGCAGCACCAGGAATTGATAGAATGATAATGCTAATTTGTGGAGAGGAAAATTTAAGAGAAGTAATTGCTTTTCCGAAAAACAAAAAAGCAAGAGATGTGATGATGGGAGCACCTTCTCATGTTACACAAAAACAACTACAAGAAGTTCATATTCAAATAGCAGAAAAATAGAAATAAAATAGATGAGTTTTAGGGAAAATCACCATAATAGGTGATTTTTTTTTAGGGGTATAGTATAATAAAAGAAGAGAAAGTAAGAGGAAGAATGAAATGAAAAAGCAAAAAGTATTATTAGGTATGAGCGGAGGGGTAGATAGTTCTGTTTCGGCTGTTTTGTTAAAAGAACAAGGATATGAAGTAATTGGAGCAACCATGCACTTGTGGGCCAAGCAAAAAGACGAAAAAATGAATCAATCCATTCAAGATGCGAAAAAGGTATGTGATAAATTACAAATCCCCCACTATGTTTTTGATGCAAGAGAACGATTTAGCCAAAAAGTAATACAAGATTTTATAGGGTGCTATGAAAGAGCTTGTACACCAAATCCATGTATCGAATGTAATGAATTTTTGAAATTCGGATTTTTCTATGAGAAGGCGAAAGAATTAGGATGTGACTTTATTGCTACAGGTCATTATGCTAGAAAAGAATATTCTGATAAATATCAGCAATATGTTGTAAAAAGAGCTAAAGCAGAGAAAAAAGACCAAAGTTATTTTCTCTACCGTATTTCAAAAGAGATTCTTCCTGCTATTATCTTCCCTTTGCAAGATTTTGAGGAAAAAAAGCAAATTAGACAAATTGCAAGTAACATAGGCTTAGATAGTTGGGAAAAACCAGATAGCCAAGAAATTTGTTTTATACCAGATAATTGTTATTCCCGTTTTTTATTAGAAAATAAAGTAGTTACAAAGTCGGGAAACATAGTTACTAAACAAGGTGAAGTATTAGGAACCCATAAGGGATTAATTTACTATACAATTGGGCAAAGGAAAGGGCTTGGTATTTCTTATTCTGAACCACTTTATGTAATTGGTCTAGATAAGATAAAAAACCAAGTAATAGTAGGAACACAAAAAGAGTTATATGGTAATCATTTAATTGCAACGAACTTAAATTTTTTATTGGATATTCCTCTTTCCCAGCCAATCGAAGTTTTTGCAAAAATTCGATACCGAGCAGCTCCTAGTAAGGCTATTTTAAAAGTAGAAAAGGATTGTGCGAAGGTAGAATTTAACGAGCCACAAAGAGCTATTACGCCAGGCCAATCAGTTGTCTTTTACTTAGATGATATTTTATTAGGAGGAGGAAAGATAAAATAAAAATGAAAAATACGTTAGAAGAAAAAATAAGCTTTTTAGAACAGATAGAAGATTATGATTGTCAGTTAATGAAAAAGCTATATGCCATAAAGAAGCAAGAACAAAGACAAGTGCTAGAAAAAAAGAAATGGGAGACATTACGTTTGATAAAAAATAGATTAGACTTACCAGACAATAAAACGGTTCTTTTTTTTACGAGTCAAGAAGAGAAAAATAAAACTAGGAAAAATGTGATTTCTTTTTCTAAATATAATAGTAAAACCAAAAGTATACTTCAAGATAAAATAAATAGCATTCCAGATGGAGAAATAGGAATTGCTTTGGATATAGAACAAATAGATTTTGAACCATTTTATGAAACAAAAATGAGAAGAAAAAGAAATGCCATTTTAAATCAATTAGAAGAAACTTCATTAGAACAAATAAAGAAAAATCCTAAGAAAACAGTCAAAAAAATAATTTCTGCTAAAATACCTCCTTTGCAGGAAGCATCAGAAAAATTAAAACTAGAAGAAGTGGTTTTCTGTATCCAAGAAATTTTAGAACAAAACGAAGTAACAATGTCTTTTTTTTATGTAATGGGATTAGAGCATATCCAATCAGTAGATAAGCAGCTTTTTATTTGTAATGAATTAGAAAAAATAGAAAAAGTTTTAGAGAAAATAAATCAAAAAGAAAGATATGAATTTATTTATCAGGCTGTTTGTACACAGTTAGATACGATTTTTACACAAAATCAATATTGTGACTTTAGGGAAAATCGATGTATTAGCCAAAGACATAGGTTACGTGATTATCCAGTAAATCACAAGAATGGATGCTGTTTTATGGCGATTTCTCCTTGCAAACAAATGGATAAGATGCATCACTGCACAGCTAACTGCCTTCCTTGTAAACTGTTTACCTGTCATTTTTTAACCAAAAGAGGAATTACTTATTCTGCTTATGAAATTCCCCTGCTAAAATGTTTTTTTTCGAAAAGGCAACGTATGATTTTAGTAAATCGCTTTTATACCTCTAAAGATAAACTAATACAGGAATTACGAAAAGAAGCAGAAAAACAAAAGATACAAGGCTAAGGTTTGTGTTCTGGAAAAAAGTCATAAAAAGTACGAAACTCATATCCTTGTTTTTTTAAATAGTCAATCGATGGTTCTAATGCAGTATACGTTTTATTTACATCTCCTGAATCATGCATTAAGATTACTAATGTATTTTTGTCTTTTGCACTTTTTCTTAAATTACTAAGAAGTTGTGCATCTGAGTATTTATGAATTGAGTCATTATTTAAACAATTCCAATCAATATAGGTATAATCGATTTCTTGTAAATAAGAAATCGATTTTAATTTATCTTGATGATGGTTTTTGCTCATAGAGCCATTTGGAAAACGAAATAAATGACTTCGATAGTTTTCTTGTCCGATTGCTTTACCAATGGCGAAATCCGTTCTTACCACTTCAGTCAGAAAGGCTTCTCTATTTTGGTAAAGTTTATTATTGTTATGAGAGTAGCCATGATTGGCAATAAAATGCCCCTCTTCATATTCTCTTTTTACAAGTTCGGCAAGGGCATCGACACATCTACCTACAACAAAAAAATTGGCCTTTGTATCTGTTTTTTGTAAAATATCTAGTACCTTTGGAGTTACTCTTTTACTAGGACCATCATCAAATGTTAAATAAGCATATTTTTCCTCTTTTTTTGTTAAAGTATGAATTTGATTTTCTATTTCTTCTGTTAGGACTTTATTTTCTTTTGAAAAGAGCTCAGGTGTTAGAAGACTATTTGCAAAAAGAGAGATAGGGTCTAGCCATAGTAAAAAAACAAGACAAAATATAATTATGATAAAGGAAAACACAATCAGGTTTTTCTTTGAAATAATAAACCACATAAGTTAGCCTCCGTTATTTACTATATGCTTGCTTTTAGTTAAATAGTCATGGTATTTACAATGGAAGAAGAAGGAGATATAATAGAAACAAAAAAGAAAGGGGGCGGGAAATGGAATTAGTAGAACGTTTTCTGAAATATGTAAAAATAGATACACAATCTAATTTCAATAGTACAACTACACCAACAACTAAAAGTCAATTGCAATTAGCTAAAATCTTAGTAGAAGATATGAAAAACATAGGAATAAAAGACTGTTTTATGGATTGTTATGGAGTAGTATATGCTAAAGTGCCTTCTAATGTAAAGAATAAGTGCGATGCAATTGGTTTGATTGGACATTTGGATACTAGTCCTGATATGTGTGGAAAAGGAATTCAGCCAAAGATTATTCGAAATTATGATGGAAAGGATATTATTTTAAATAAAGAAAAAAACATAATTCTTTCTCCAACAGACTATCCAAGCCTAAAAAAACATATTGGAGAAGACTTAATTGTAACAGATGGAACAACTCTTTTAGGAGCAGATGATAAAGCAGGAGTTGTTGAGATTTTAGAATGCATAAAAAGAATATTGGAACAAAATTTGCCACATGGAGATATTGTGCTTGCTTTTACACCAGACGAAGAAGTGGGACAGGGAACAGAACATTTTGACATAGAGAAGTTTTCTTGTGATTATGCTTATACAATAGATGGAGGACCAATTGATGAAATTAATATTGAAACGTTCAATGCTGCTAGTGCAGTTGTCACAATTGAAGGAGTAAATACTCATCCAGGGTCTGCTAAGAATAAAATGATAAATGCACTAAAACTCGCAATGCGTTTTGATAGTCTTCTCCCTATAAAAGATACACCTTCTTTAACAGAAGGATATGAAGGCTTTAATCATTTAAATGAGCTAACAGGGGAGTGCGAAAAAGCACAAATGAAATATCTAATTCGTAATCATGATAAACAGAAATTAGAAAAACAAAAACGAGATTTTTACCTTGCACGTGATTTTATTAATCAGCAATATGAAAGAACATTAGTGCAAGTGATAATTCAAGATGAATATGATAATATGAAAGAAAGAATACAGGCGAAAATGGAAATTGTAACACAAGTAGAAGATGCTATGAAAGAAATAGGAATTACTCCTAAATGTGTTCCAGTAAGAGGAGGAACAGACGGAGCAGAATTAACCATGAACAAGGGGTTACTTACTCCTAATTTAGGAACAGGAGGAGACAATTATCACAGTAAATTTGAATATTGTAGTATTTTAGAAATGGAACAAGCAGTAGAAATTTTAACTAGAGTTTTAGTAAATAATACAAAAAAGCAGAAACAAAAAGAGAAAAAATA
>DBFJJM010000085.1:0-16019 GCA_048393175.1 Candidatus Merdicola sp. | reverse complement strand
TTTTTTGTTTTTCTTCTTGTGGTAATTGTTTCCACGCTTGCATATTGATTGCTTCTATTTTATCTGGGCTTTTCTGGCTATCTCTAATCTCTAATTGGGTTCCTAACTCCTTTAGTTTTGTATTTTCTACAGAAACATATTTTGTCACTACTTCATCCGATTTCAAAGCATATTTTTGTTTATCTCTTAAATATTTAAGCTCAAAATAAACATTTTCTCCTTTTTTTAATTGCATCACTTGAGACTGTTTTTGTTCTTTTCTATTACTACTTCCTGTTAAAGTTAGTTTCATATCATTTAATATTTCTTGGTCTTGAATATTTTGACAAGAAAGTGTAACTTCTCCTTTGTCTGTATATGGGTTACTCTCTTTTTTAGCTTGATAACGTTCCCACCAATTAGTATCTAACCACTGTGCTATCTTTGTATTTTGAGAAGCATACTCCCAAAATAAAGTTTGATTGGATTTTAATAAATCAGTTGTAAAATAAACATAGGCAAAAACTCCTCCTACCGCTCCTAGAATAATGAATAAGATTAAAAAAGTAATCAGCCAACGTTTTTTTCGTGTCATCATAACTTAAATTTCCTCCTCTTATTTTTGATTTCTTTGTCTTAGTACCTCATATAAAATAATTCCTGTTGAGACTGATGCATTTAAAGAAGTAATTTTTCCCTTCATTGGAATTTTTACTAAAAAGTCACAATTCTCTTTTACTAAACGACTTATTCCAAATCCCTCACTACCAATCACAATAGCAAGTGGTCCAGTTAAATCTTGCTTGTCATAATATGTCTTCGTATTCATATCCGTTCCAACTATCCAAATATTGTTCTTTTTCAACTCGCGAATTGTTTCTGTTAAATTATTTACTCTAGCAATTTTCATATGTTCTACTGCTCCTGCTGAGACTTTACTAACCGTTGCATTTACCATAGCAGCTCTTCTTTTAGGAAGAATAATACCATGCACCCCTGCTGTTTCTGCTGTACGAATAATAGAGCCTAAATTATGTGGGTCTGCTATTTCATCTAAAAGCAAAATAAAAGGGTCTTCTTTTCTTTTTTCGGCTTCTTGCAAAATATCTTCTACTTCGCAATAATCAAAAGGAGGAACCATTGCTAAAATACCTTGATGGTTCGGCATTTGTGCAACCTTTTCAAATTTTGCTTTATCAAGCTGTGTTATTAAAATTTTTCTTTTTTTGGCTTCTTCTATTATTTTGTAAATAGAACCATGCTTTTCTCCTTTTCTTATATAAATTTTATTAATATCTTTTCCAGATTGAATGAATTCCCAAACCGCATTTCTTCCTTCTATCTGGTCTTGGTAATTTGTTTCTTCTTTATTTTCCTTCATATCCTTCTTTTTTATCCTTGTTAAAAGATAAAACCCCTTTCTTAAAAAAAGTAAAATGATCCAAATGAAAAGAATTGTTATAATAATTTTTATGTTTTTTGTAATTTATTTTCTCCTTTTTTCTGCCTTATTCTTCGTCTAATTTTAAAACACTTAAAAATGCGTCTTGTGGAATTTCTACATTTCCTACTTGTCTCATTTTCTTTTTTCCCTTTTTTTGTTTTTCTAGTAACTTTTTCTTTCTTGTTATATCTCCACCATAGCATTTGGCAAGTACATCTTTTCGCATGGCAGAAATGGTTTCTCTTGCAATGATTTTACCCCCTACTACTGCTTGCAAAGGAACACTAAATAGTTGTCTTGGAATCACATTTTTTAATTTTTCTACCATTTTCTTACCACGAGCATAGCTAGAATTTTTATGTACAATAAAACTAAGTGCATCTACACTTTCTCCATTCACATAGATATCTAGCTTTTCTAATTCTGACCTTCTATATTCCTTAAATTCATAATCAAAGGAAGCATACCCTTTTGTCTTAGATTTTAATTGGTCAAAAAAGTCATAGATAATTTCATTTAATGGTAATTCATAAACTAAAGTAACACGATTCTCATCAAGATACTTCATATCTAAATAAATACCCCTTCGATTCTGACAAATTTCCATAATGTTTCCTACATATTCTCTAGGTGTTAAGATTTGAGCTTGTACAAAAGGCTCCTCCATATAGGAAATCTCTTGAGCAGAAGGTAAATCTGCTGGATTATATAGTTCTTCTAATGTTCCATCTGTTTTATGCACACGATAAATAACCGATGGCGAAGTAGTTATTAAACTTAAATCAAACTCGCGGTCTAATCTTTCTTCTATAATTTCTAAATGAAGCAACCCCAAAAAACCACATCGAAAACCAAATCCCAAGGCAGTCGAAGTCTCTGGTTCATATTGCAAGGCAGCATCATTTAATTTTAATTTTTCTAATGCTACTTTTAAATTTTCATAGTCACTTCCATCTACTGGGTAAAGACCGCAATATACCATTGGATTTACTTTTTTATACCCTGGTAATGGTCTAGAAGCTGAGTTGTTTTTTAAAGTAATAGTATCTCCTACTTGAATATCCGATAAATTCTTAATACTAGCAGCAATATAGCCAACATCTCCTGCGGCTAGTTGTTTGGTAGGTGCATATTGACCTGGTTCAAAAAAGCCAACTTCTGTCACAGTAAATACTTTTCCTGTTGCCATAAGGACAATTTCGTCTCCTACTTTTACGGTTCCATCTTTTACTCTTACATAACTTACTGCACCTTTATAATTATCATAAAAAGAATCAAAAATAAGGCATGTTAAAGGTGCTTGTTCTTCTCCTTTTGGTGCAGGAATATCAGTTACAATTCTTTCTAGTACTTCTTCTACATGAAATCCTGTCTTAGCAGAAATACAAGGACAATCTTGTGAAGCAATTCCAATTATCTGTTCTATTTCTTGTTTGACTTCTTCTGGTCTTGCATTTGGCAAATCAATTTTATTAATTACTGGAATAATTTCTAAATTATGGTCCATTGCTAAATAGACATTCGCAAGAGTTTGTGCTTCTACTCCTTGACTACTATCTACTACTAATAAAGCTCCATCACAAGCAGCTAAACTTCTTGATACTTCATAATTAAAATCGACATGTCCTGGTGTATCAATTAAATTTAAAATATATTCTTCACCATCTTTTGCTTGATATAACATCCTAACCGCTTGGGATTTAATGGTAATTCCTCTTTCACGTTCAATTTCCATATTATCTAATACTTGGCTTTCCATCTCTCGTTTTGATAAGACACCTGTCATTTCAATTAGACGGTCTGCTAGAGTAGACTTCCCATGGTCAATATGAGCGATAATACTAAAATTTCGAATATGGTCTTTGTTTTGTTTCATTTTTTCCTCCTGTTTAGCGTTATTCTATCATACCCATTTTTGAAACGCAATACTTGTATGTTGCATTTTACCTAGTGTGTGATATAATAGGCAAAAAGGAAATGGAGTCTTACTATGAAACTTATTCTTGCTTCTGGTTCTCCTAGAAGAAAAGAACTTTTAGCCAAAATAACCAAAGAATTTACAGTTCTTTCTAGTGATTATGATGAAAGCATTTTAAAAAATACACTTACTGACCCTGCTGAATTAGTAACACAACTTGCTTTTCATAAAGCAGAAGAGGTATGGAAACACTATTTTTCAGAAGAAAAACAAGATTATGGGATTATTGGTTCTGATACGATTGTCTATTTTGAAGGAATGCTTTTAGGAAAACCAAAAGATAAACAAGATGCCATTTCTACTCTTCAAAAAATACAAAATAAAGTAAATTCCATTTATACTGGGATGTGCATGATAATCCAGCAAAAGGGAAAAGTCTTTACAAAAAATTGGTATGAAAAAGCAGATGTCTATATGAAACCAATGTCCAAAAAGGATATTATAGACTATGTAGAAACGGATGAGCCGCTTGATAAAGCTGGCAGTTATGCCATACAAGGAATCGGAAAAAAATATATTCAAAAATTAGTAGGAGATTTTGATATGGCAGTAGGATTAGATACAAAAGGACTTATTAAAATGTTAAAACAATATCAAATGATAGAAGGAGAAAAGGATGTTAACAACTTGCCTTGATAAATTAGAATATTACCCCATTTTAGAGCAACTTAAATCATATGCTAAAACAGAACAAGGAAAAGAGCAAATTGCCTTACTTCGTCCTTGCTTTGAAAAGGATGAAGTTCAATCCAAATTAGATGAAACAACTCAAGCCTTTTGTTTATTACAAAGAAAAGGAATGGCTCCAGTTTCATCTCTACCTTCTCTTTTTCTTTCTCTAAAGCAATTAGAAAGTAATCAGCCTCTTTCTATGAAAGCATTATTAGAAATTGCACAAGTTCTTCATATGGCAAAAGAATTAAAACATTATTTATTTTCTGACAAAGAATTTGACCTTTCTTGTTATCCCATTATTTGTTTGTATTTTTCCTCTTTATATACGAACCCAGAAATAGAGCATTCTATTACAAGCAAAATTTTAGATGAAAATACAATAGAGAATAAAGCTTCTGATAAACTATTTCATATTCGAAAAGAGATTCGAAAAACAGAAGAACAGATAAAAGAAAAATTAACTGGCTATACCCATTCTTCTACATATTCAAAATATATTCAAGAAGCCATTATCACAGTCCGAAATGAACGTTATGTCATTCCCGTAAAAGAAGAATACCGCTCCTACATAAAAGGGCTTGTTCACGATATTTCAGCTAGCGGTTCTACTGTTTTTATCGAACCAATGCCTATTTTTGAATTGAACAACCGAATGAATCAACTCAAAATAGAAGAAAAACAAGAAATCGAAAAAATTTTGCAGCAACTTTCTGCTTCTTTAATTCCAATTGTTTCTTCTTTAAGACAAAATGAGCAATCCATTAGTCAAATTGATTTTGCTTACGCTAAAGCAAACTATGCTTTAGCACTAGAGGCGGCTTGTCCTACTTTAAATTCCGAACAAAAACTTTCTTTATTCGAGGTAAGGCATCCTCTTATTGCAAAAGAAAAAGTAGTTCCTATTACGATTACTTTAGGAGAAACGTTTTCTACACTTGTGATTACCGGTCCCAATACAGGAGGAAAAACGGTTACTTTAAAAACAGTAGGTCTTATTTGCCTAATGGCAATGAGTGGGCTTTACATTCCTGCTAAGGAAACAAGTAGTATTTATGTATTTGACCAAATTTTTGCAGATATAGGGGATAACCAAAGTATTGAAGAATCGTTAAGCACGTTTTCTTCTCATATGATAAACCTTATCCACATTTTAAAGCAAGCGACCTCTCAAAGTTTCGTTTTAGTCGATGAGTTAGGTTCTGGAACAGACCCAGAAGAAGGAAGCAGTCTTGCTATTAGCATTTTAGAATTTTTACACCACAAAAATTGTCTTACCATTGCTACTACACATTATCCAGAAATAAAACATTATGCTTTAATCGAAGAGGGCTTTGAAAACGCAAGCTGTGAATTTGATTTAAAGACCCTTTGCCCTACTTATCATTTACAAATGGGAATTCCAGGAAGAAGTAATGCTTTTGCCATTAGTAAACAATTAGGTCTGCCAGAAGAAATTCTAAAACGTGCCTCTTCCTTTCAAAAGCAAGACCACATCCCCATTGAAGAAGTACTAAAAAACATAACTGAAAAAAACAAACAAATTGAAAAAGAGCAAGAAGAAATTCAAAAGAACTTAGAACAAATCACTTTTCTTCGAAAACAATTAGAAAAAAAGGTATCGCTTCAAGAAGAACAGGAAAAACAGCATCTTGAAAAAGCAAAACAAGAAGCAAGACAACTTCTTCTTTCTGCTAAAGAGCAAGTAAACTCTTATTTGAAACAATTACAAGACCTTTCACAAGAACAGCAGAAAAATAAGAGAGCAAACCAAATTCGAAATGAAATTAATGCTTCTTTAAAACAGTTTTCCCCTACTATTTCGAATTTGACTTCTGAAGCTCCTTCTGAAGAAGAATTAAAAATAGGAGATACTGTTTTATTTCTTCCTCTTAATCAAAAAGGAACTGTCTTATCTCAGCCTAATAAACAAGATGAAGTCTTACTTCAATTAGGTAGCATGAAAATGAATGTATCAATTACTCAGCTTCATTTATTGGAAAGGTCTTCCACTTCTAAACCAACCGCTTCTTTTTCTATGAAAACTCAGTCTAAGTCGCAAATGGTAACAACTGAGCTAAACTTAATTAGTCTTACGGTAGAAGAAGCTCTACCTTTAATCGATAAATATTTAGATGATTGTGCCCTTTCTAAACTTTCTTCTGTCCGAATTGTTCATGGAAAAGGGACAGGAAAATTAAGACAAGGAATTCATACTTTTCTAAAAAAGAATCCACACGTTAAATCTTATCGAATAGGAACATTTGGTGAAGGAGAAATGGGAGTTACTGTTGTAGAGCTAAAATGATGGAACAAATTACCTTTGAAAACGCCTCTTGGTTATGTTAACATATACATAGAGAGTTTTTGAAGGAGAGAAAACATGTTAAAAATGATTTTACAAAAGTTAAAAAGTATGGATAAAAAAATAAAGAAGATAATGCAGGAAGGCTTTCATTTTTGTCTTGGACTAATGATAGTATCTTCCTTTATTTTACTTACCTATGATTTCTTTTATCATTCACCAGATTTATATTACATAGGACTTTCTGTTTTCCAACTTAGTATTACTTTTTTATCTTTCTTCTTTATTTGTGGATTTGCTTTTAATGAAATTCAAAAAGAAATAGGATAAAAAAACGAATTATTGTTAAAATAGAAAAATTTAGAATTCGTATTAAAAACGCTACAACGAACGGTAATACCATTCGTTGTAGCGTCTTTATTTGGTTACAGTAGTACGTCACGGAACAATAAGCACTCCTATCGTAGATGTCACACACATTAACCCAAAGAGTACACTTAGCACTGTTGTCAGTACTTGAACATCTTTCCCTTGTTTTGCCTTTTTGTAGGCAAACAGCACCACTAAGAAAAGCATTAGTACCGACAAGGTTATGGTAATTTGGCAAACGCTCCGTAACGTGTCTAAGCTAGACATTGTAACCCTCCTTTCAGCTTCAGATTTGCTGACATTTATACTATATCATATTGACATAACTTTTTCAATTTTAAATACACTTAAAAAATAAAATATCTTTCTCTTTTAAGTGTATATACAATACTCTTCCTTTATTTCTTTAATTCTTCTAAAAACATTTGATTTAACATTTGCGGATTGGCTTTACCTTTGGTTTGTTTCATTGCCTGTCCTACTAAAAAGCCTAATGCCTTATCTTTTCCCGCCTTATAATCTGTAATCGATTGAGGATTTGCTTCTAGCACTTGTTTTACTACTTCTTTAATCGCTCCTTCATCTGAAATTTGAATCCATCCTTTTTCTTCTATAATTTGTTCTGGACTTTTTGGATTTTCAAATAATTCAGCAAGTACTTTTTTACCAATACTAGAACTAATTATACCTTTATCAATTAAGGTAACAAGTTCTGCTAATTGTTCTGCTGTAAAAGGAATTTGGTCTGGCTCTAGTTCTTTTTCATTTAAAATACGAGAAATATCAGAAATAATCCAGTTGTTAACTGCTTTTGCATTTTTACAAAGCTTACTTGCCCCCTCAAATAGGTCTGATAAATATTTTGACGAAGTAATTAAATTGGCATCTTTTTCGGATAAGCCATATTCTTGTAAATAACGTTGCTTTCTACTTTCTGGCATTTCTGGTAAGGTTTCTTGTATTGTTTGTATATATTCATCTGATAATTTAATTGCCACTAAATCTGGGTCTGGGAAATAACGATAATCTTGTGCATCTTCTTTATCTCTCATTGGAAAAGTCTTTCCTGATACATCATCCCAACGCAAAGTCTCTTGTACTACTTTTCCACCTTCCTCTAATACATCAATTTGTCTTTCTACTTCATAATCAATTCCTCTTACAATAGAACGAAAAGAATTCATATTTTTCATTTCAGTACGTGTACCTAATTTTAAATCCCCTATTTTGCGAACCGAAACATTGACATCTGCACGGAACGACCCTTCTTGCATTTTACAGTCTGATACTTCAATATATTCTAAAATGGATTTTAATTTTCTTAAATATTGTTCGACTTCTTGGCTAGAACGTAAATCTGGTTCCGAAACAATTTCGATAAGAGGAACTCCTGCACGGTTTAAATCGACTAAGCTTCCTCCTCCTAATTCATCATGATTTAGTTTTCCAGCATCTTCTTCAATATGAATTCTGGTTAAACGAATTTTCTTTTTTCCTTCTTCTGTCTCAATTTCAACATAACCATTTTCACAAAGAGGTTTGTCAAATTGAGAGATTTGATACGCTTTTGGTAAATCAGGATAAAAATAGTTTTTCCTATCATTTTTACTATTTCTAGAAATTTCACAGTGTGTAGCAAGACCTGCTTTTACCGCATATTCTACTACTTTCTCATTTAACACTGGAAGAGTACCTGGCATAGCAGTACATATAGGACAAATATGAGTATTCGGTTCTGCTCCAAAAGTAGTAGGACAAGAACAAAAAATTTTGGTTTTTGTAGAAAGTTCACTATGCACTTCTAATCCAATAATAACTTCATATCCTTCTTTCATTAATTGACCCCTCCTTTAAATTGCGGTTTATAACTTTGTCTAAAATTGGTTTCTTGTTCAAAGGTATAGGCGGCTTGTAAAATCGTTTCTTCTGCAAATCGTTTTCCAATTAACTGAATTCCTGTTGGCATTCCTTCTTTATTGACACCACATGGTATAGAAATAGCAGGAAGACCTGCAATATTAACAGGAACAGTACATACATCTGCCATATACATTTCAACTGGGTCTTTTGACCTTGAGCCTAAATCAAAAGCAACCGTTGGAGAGGTTGGTGTTAAAAGTACATCATATTGTTCAAATGCCTTATTAAATTCATTAATAACTAGTGTTCTTACCTGTTGTGCTTTTTTGTAATAAGCATCATAATATCCAGAGCTTAATACATACGTTCCTAAGATAATTCTTCTTTTTACTTCTGGACCAAATCCTTCACTTCTAGAATGAAGATAAATTTGACGTAAATTATCAAAGGTTTCACTTCTATAGCCATAGCGAATCCCATCAAATCTACCTAAATTCGAACTTGCTTCTGCACAAGCAACAATATAGTAGGTAGCTAAAGAATATTTTGCTACATCTAGTGAAATTTCTTCTACCGTTGCTCCTAAAGCACGATACACTTGGGCTGCTTTTAAAACACAATTTCTTACTTCTTCATTAATTCCTTCTTCTAAAAATTCTTTTGGAAGCCCAATTTTTAATCCTCTTATATCTTTTTTTAATGCTTTTGTGTAATCTTTTTTCTCTTGCTTTGCAGATGTGGTATCTTTTTCATCATACCCTGCAATTACATTTAACAAGGTAGCACAATCTTCTACATCTTTTGTAATTGGTCCTACTTGGTCTAAAGAAGAAGCAAACGCTACGATACCATAACGAGAAACCAATCCATATGTTGGTTTTAGCCCCACTACCCCACAAAAACTAGCAGGCTGGCGAATCGAACCTCCTGTATCGGTTCCAATTGCCCACGGAACCATATTAGCAGCTACTGCTGCTGCCGAACCTCCAGAAGACCCACCTGGCACTTTTTTTAAGTTCCAAGGATTTTTTGTTTTCTTAAAATAGGAATATTCTGTCGAACCACCCATTGCAAATTCATCCATATTTAATTTTCCTAAATTAATCATATGTTCTGCTTTCATTTTTTCCATAATAGTAGCATCATATGGTGCAATGAAATTCTCTAGCATTTTTGAACTACAAGTAGTACGAATTCCTTTAGTACAAACAATATCTTTAATTCCAATCGGAATGCCAGCAAGAGGAGAACTAATTTCTTTGTTTTCCACTTTTTCTTGTATTGTTTGAGCTTGTTTTAATGCTTGTTCTGATAAATCCGTAACAAAAGCCCCTATTTGCGGTTCTTTTTCTTGGATTCTTTTGGTATACGATTTGGTAATATCCAAAATCGATATTTCTTTTTTTTGTAATAAATCTTTTAATTCATGTACAGTAAGTTCTGTAAGTTCCATAAAGTCCCTCCTTAATTAATTACTTTCGGAATTTTAAACATATTGTCTTCTTTACTTGGTGCATTTTCTAATAAAGCTTCCCTGTCTTTAAACTGTTTTACTTCATCTTTACGAAATACATTTTTTGCTTCATTTGCACCAATGGTAACTTCTAATCCTTCTACTGGAGCATTATTTACAATTTGAGCAAAATCTAAAATATTTTGCAAATTTGCTAAATACTCATCCATCTCTTCTTCTTTCAATTCTAACCTTGCTAAATTAGCAATGTGTAATAACTCTTGCTTAGTAACCTGCATGTCCTCATCTCCTACCTTCAATTTGTGTTTTATTATATAATCAAATAAAGAAAAAAACAAGATGCTGAAACCTTGTTTTGTATCTTTCTTGTTATTTTTTTCCTTTTTCTTTATTTTATTCTTATTTTTTCATAGCCTTTGGGGCTAAATCGCTTAGCCCCAGATCGGATTTTAAAAGTTTACAACTCTCTTAGTTTACTTGCCAGCATGCACACGGTGCCGATGCTCCCCAAAACGCATAAGAAACAGAGTAACCAGCATTGGATTAAATAAAATACGCAAAACCATATCGCACAAATTGCAACTGTGCAAAAGATTTGCCCTCCAATGTACTGTTTTAGCAAGACAATGTCTCCAGCAGACATTTTTGAAACATTGTGCCGTCTGAATCCCAAGATAACTCCTATCACAATCATCGCAAGGGATACTAGGATAAGAAAATAGATTGGCTCTTTCTCTGCTTGGTATACTGATAAGTACTCCCAAATAGATTGCATCTTTCTTTCTCCTTCCATAAAACATATTAGTTTTGCACTTTTATTATAACATACAAAAAAAGCTTTCTCAATCTTGTTTTTAGATTCTTTTTTATCGCACAAAAAGAGGGCAAATCGCATCTAAGATGCAACCGCCCCATTTTTTGTTCATCCCTTTCGATAGAAATCCGGCTTGGTCCCCTCTGGCTTTCTTCCGGTGGGGCTCTTCTTTTCAGAAGCGTTACTACCCTCACGATTACCATTTTTTGAGTGCAAACCTTTTTCCCTCCTTATGATGAATTCTGCAATATGCCTTTTTATTATACTTACTCTTTCGACAAAATTCAATCTTTTTCTACAAGTTTATCAATAAAGTTATGGTAAATCCTATGTAAACAAGTACAAAAAGAGATAACCCAATAATTCCTAATATTAATCCTGCTTTTGCTAGTCTACTTCCCACTTTTCGAATTGATTTTACACCAAAAACAATAGCTAATACTCCTGTTGGTAAAGTAAGATACCAAAATAAACTAGTTAATATAGAGATAATTCCTAATACCAAAGATGCAACTGGCATTGCTAATTTTTTTTCTTCCATTCCTATTCCTCCTTTATTTTCAATTCATTTACTAATTTTAAATCTTCTAATTGACTTACCTTCATTAAGTCTTCTGAAACAGTATATAAGTAGTCATCAATATATACTCCTCTTAGTAAACGTGATGTAGAATAAAAGTAATCATATTTATTTTTTTTGTTTTCATGTACTACTGTTCCTTTTAACGAAAATCCATCTTGTAAGTTCACTTTATATACAATATACCCTTCTCCAATACGGTTATAGGAATCATAATTTTGATAGGACTTTTCTAAACTAGAATAATTATTAGAAGAAGCACTAATACCGAAATCAGAATCATAATTATTTACTGGTATAGCAATTAATTCTTTTTCTTTTGAAAAAAGTAATGCTTTATGATTGGTTAAAATAGCAGAGGTAGTTCTTCTATCGCCAATTATCGTATCTGACATCTGGATTGGATTTTGAATATCACTTACATCAAATAAAGCCATTTTCATTCCTGTAATTTGACTAGAAGTAGAAAGAACCCTTCCTTGTGAATCTCTTCTTACTGTTTCTTCTGTTTGCATTCCAATTCCGATTAAATGATTTTCATCATATGGATGTAAATAAGTACTATAACCTGGTATTTTTAATTGCCCTAATGGTTTAGGAGCAGTGGGATTACTTAAATCAATTGCAAATAAAGGGTCTACTGTTTTATAGGTTACTAGATACGCTCTATTTCCCATAAAACGAGAAGAATACATCTGTTCTCCTTTTGCTAAATAATTTGTACATCCTATTTCATTCATATTAGCATCAAATATAACAATTCGAGAACCATCCTTATCCCAAACGGCAAGTCTTACATTATCTTGATATTCATCTACTGAAAATTGATTTATCGTTTTTCCTTTTGTTTGTGCTTTTCCTGCTAATTGAATTGTCCCATCTTCTAATAAATTAAATTTATATATTTTTGTATAATCGCCTCTATCTTCCTTATCCTGTTGTTCAATATAAGATGGTATGCCAAAAATACCTCTTATTCCCCATATAGCATAAAAAGGAACATCTCTACCAATTTCATATTCTTCATCTAATAAATAAATATTCTTTTCTGATACATAAGCATTTTCTATATTCATTAAATAAGACTGTACTTGGATTTTTTCTTTAGGGTAGTCTAAATTTACAGTAGAAATAAGGGTTTGGTCTGTTGTTTTCTTTCCTTTTATGTATTGAATGGATTTTGCTCCTTTATCAATCGTTTGGCTATCTTCAATATAATATGTTGCAATTTTTCCATTTTCTTTTCTTAACGTTCCTGTTGCTATTACATATAACTTATTTCCAATACAACGAGAAGTATAATATGGCTGATTTAAGACATATCCTTTTACTTCTTTTGGATTGGTTTTATCTGCAATATCAAAAATTCTAACAATTGTTTTTTGTTCATAAGAATATTTTCCATTTGCATAAATAACAACTAATTTATCTTGATATAGCATTAAATCTTGTGGTGCTACATCACCATTTTCTGGTATTCTAGCTGCAATTTTTACATTTGCAGGGTCTTGTACATCTGAAATAACAACATCAGTTCCTGATAGAGAATAGATATAATTACCATCTGTTTTAATAATATCTGCTTCATCTACATTTTCGACTTGAATATTAGTAGTAGAATACTCTTTTTGGCTAGACGAACCCTTCACAGAATCACTTCCTATCATATCATTAGCAGATATATCACCTGGTCTTATTCCTCCGGAACCTTGTATACTACCAATATTTGAAACATTGCTATCGTTTAATGATTGACCTAATGAATAAGGATTCAAATTACTAAATGGTAGGCCTAAAAAGTATTTCCAAATCTCCTCTCCACTTTCTCCTTGGTAGATTCGTTCTAATTCTGTTTCAGAACGAATTTGTCGTAATTGCCCTTCTTGTGCTTTGTTAAGATAAACCAAACAGGCAATCAGAATAGCAATCAGAAGCAATATAATAAAACATCCAATGCCTATTTTTCTCTTTTTCATGAAATCCCCCCTTTTTCCATCATCTTACATTTCTTGTCACTTTTTGTCAATTACTTTCAGCCATTTTTTAAAACTAACTATTAATCCTTTCCTTTCTATTGTTCTTATCCTAAACGCTCTAAATAGAATTCATTCTTTGCTAAGGTAAAGCATCTAAAAACACAAAAAAAGTGTATAAGTCTTGACTTTTTCGGAAATAGTAAGTAAAATAAATAATACCATTAATTTTGCTATGACGATGACGAGCAACTAAAAGTCCCTAAACAAGAGAACAAGGGTCTTAGGCTGAAAGCCCTTTTAGGAAAACCTAGTTGAATAACACATCTGAGCAAACCAAAAAGAAAGTGGGAAACAATTTTGTTTCCAAGCTGGGTGGCACCGCGGAAAAGATTTTTTCGTCCCTGCAATAGCAGTAGGGCGTTTTTTTGTGCCTAAAAAGAGGAGGTTTTTTTAATGAGTATTTATCGAACCCACCATTGTGATGAAATTGGCTTAGAAGATGTAGGAAAAAAAGTAAAAATTGCTGGTTTTGTGCAAACGATTCGTGATTTAGGAGGATTAGTTTTTTTAGACATACGTGATATGTATGGTATTACACAAGTCGTTACTTCAGCAGAAGCAAATGACGTGGATTTTGTTTCCCATATTCCAGTAGAATCCAGCGTTAGTGTTTCTGGAACAGTACGAAAAAGAGACCAAGAAACCATAAACGCAAAACTAAAAACAGGACTTGTGGAAATTGCAATTGAGGAAATTGAAATTCTAGGAAAAAGAACAAAAGAATTACCTTTTGAAATTAATTCAAATCAAGAAATTCGTGAAGATTTAAGATTACAATATCGCTTTTTAGATTTACGAAATGAAAGATTGAAAAATAACTTAATATTAAGAAGTAAAGTGATTCAATTTTTAAGAGAACAAATGATAAAACAAGGTTTTTTAGAAGTGCAAACTCCGATTTTAACCAGTTCTTCTCCAGAAGGAGCACGTGACTATTTAGTTCCAAGTAGAATTCATGCTGGAAAGTTTTATGCTTTACCACAAGCTCCCCAACAATTTAAACAATTACTAATGGTTTCTGGAATTGATAAATATTTTCAAATAGCACCTTGTTTTCGTGATGAAGATGCTAGAGCCGACCGTGCACCGGGAGAATTTTATCAATTAGACATGGAAATGGCATATAGTTCGCAAGAAGATGTCTTTTCTGTTATAGAACCCGTTATGTATAACACCTTTCAAGAATTTACCAAGAAAGAAATTACCAATTATCCCTTTCCTCGCATTCCCTATAAAGAAGCAATGCTAAAATATGGTAGTGATAAACCAGATTTAAGAAATCCTTTAGAAATCGTAGATGTAACTGACATTTTCAAAACAGTAGAATTAAATGCTTTTAAAGACCAAATTGTTCGCGTTATTTCTACACATGATGTAGCACAACAGCCTAGAAGCTTTTTCGAAGGAATGACAGATTATGCTATTTCAGAATGTAAGGCAAAAGGATTAGCTTGGCTTAGAATTTTAGAAGATAGAAGTTTTCAAGGACCAATTGCTAAATTTATTGGTGAAGAACAAAGAGAAGCATTAATTGAAAGAACCAATTCTAAACCAGGAGATTGCCTATTCTTTATTGCTGAAAAATTAGGTATTGTAGAAAAATTAGCAGGAGAAATTCGTAATGAATTAGGTAGAAGACTAAATTTAATTGACCCAAACCGATTTGCTTTTTGTTGGATTGTTGATTTTCCAATGTATGAATTAGATGAACATGAAAAAATTGCTTTTAATCATAATCCCTTTTCTATGCCACAAGGAGGATTAGAAGCATTAGAGTCGCAAAACCCACTAGACATTGTAGCATACCAATATGATATTGTTTGTAATGGAATTGAACTTTCTTCTGGAGCCGTTCGAAACCACGATACTAGAATTATGTTGAAAGCTTTTGAACTAGCAGGTTATGGAGAAGAAAAAGTAAAAGAAAAATTTGGTGCTTTATATAACGCTTTCCAATATGGTGCTCCTCCTCATGCAGGAATTGCTCCAGGTGTAGATAGAATGTTAATGTTATTATCCAATAGTGATACCATTCGTGAAGTCATTGCTTTTCCGCTTAACAGTAAAGCACAAGATTTAATGATGGGAGCTCCAGGAAATGTTACAAAAGAACAATTAAGAGATGTTCATATCAAAATTGATAGTAAAGAAAAATAAGTTAAAAGCAGGAAGCGAAAAGTTAAACAAACCTTTTCGCTTCCTGCTTTTGTCTCACCATTTTATGAAAGGATAAAATTCAAACGATAATAATCTACAAGATTGGCAATAAATTCTGAATATCAAAGACATTTTAGTTTTATTCAATCAAGTAAAGAAAGAAGAGATATTTTGTAGTTATAGCACCGAAACTTTACTATTTTCAGCTCTTTAAGAAACATCATTCAAACATAAACTCTAATTTCTCTCTTGAAATTTTACCTATACATACCTAACAGTTTATTGCTCTGTTGGTTGGTTTTTTATTAGATTATTTGTTGTCATTTTACTATGTGGATGAGAAAATGTCAA
>DBFJJM010000084.1:0-12594 GCA_048393175.1 Candidatus Merdicola sp. | reverse complement strand
CTATATTTATTGAGCAGTGTTATAACGCCGGTTCAAAAATCGTTGCTAATAGCAAAGATTCCTCAAGAGAAAATAATTTTTATCTTAATAGAATTTGTGGCGATTGTTTTATAAGTTCTCGAGGTGCCCCTATATTAAATTGTTATTCTCTTGATACCACCACTCTAAACGGTTCCATTCCCACCGAAGACATCGGACCCGACCAGAAAAACGGTGGCTCCATGACCAGAGCCGAAATTGAAAAAGCCATTCAGGAACTAGGCTTTGAGCTACCCGGCGAGCTTCCCGCCGCTTCCTAACGGGAACTAAACCCTTCCCAACAGAATATGATATACAACAGGGACGGCATAAAAATATGCCGTCTCTGCCTCTGTCACGAGAGAATCGAAATAGAATATGACAGACGGTCTTTTGACCAGATTTACTATACAAAAACCGATGTATTTAGAACAAGTAATATTTTTTGCTTGTAAAATTAATTAAAAGCGTATATAATAGAAATACAATTTAAAAAGGCAATGAAGTTAAGGTGTCTGTTGGTCTCCATAGCAGTTGGTTAGGCTGTTTGAAAAAGACGAGCTAATTTTTATCTGCTTAGCAGGGGAGTAAAAATGGGCATTTTCAACAGTTTGTCGCGACTTATTTATGAGACAATTAACGAATAAGTTAAAAGTGTGAGGCTTCGTAACCTGTAGGTCGGCAGTTCGATTCTGCCTATTGGCTCCACTAAAAAACTTACGAATTGTAATTAAAGCTCGTAAGTTTTTATTTTATATAATTAAAATTTTGAGAATAAAGATAGAAAGAGTTTATCGAAAAAGTTGTGTAAATCGGATTTCTTTCCGATTGATATTCGAGTAACATAGATTTTAATATCCAACTCTATCTCTTACAAACCTATCATATACCCATTCTGGTGAAATATTTAATAATTCAATTAAAGCTTCTTCAAGTTCATTTTTAGACATGGAATGAATCGTTCGAATAGTTTTACGATACAATTCTTCTTCGTATTTTCTATATTCTTTTTTAGCTTCTTCTACTTCTTTTAGAAAGTTAGTTACTTCCTTAGGAAAGATAGTAAAATAAAGTGCTATGATATGTTTATTTAGCATGTGGGCAATCACATTTTGACTTTCTTGGATGTTTTATATCCATAAACACATTATATTTCCTATTATTACTTCCATTTACGATACCTTCAAATTCAGTATCACTTATTTTTTTACTTTCAAGAATTTTAGTATCTTTATAATAGTCCAAACCTTTCCAAGTAGAATTGTTACTTGCTATATCTATTAGTCCCATGACAATTACTCCTTATACTATTTTATTATTACAAATATTTCACTTATTTTATCACATAACTATAAATTATAGAATACTTTGAAAAGATAAGAATATTTATTTTTATAAGGAGGAGCATTCGTATGAATTATCATGTGGATTTACCCTATCCAAAGGTGAATGGATTAAGTGTAAATAAGAAACAAGCACAATTACTAATGAGCGGATATAGTGGTCAAATATCCGAATTAACTACTGTGACACAATATGCATTTCACAAAATCAAATGCATGAGAAATAAAGAAATTTATGATACGTTACAAGGAATTTTTTTAGTAGAAACACATCATTTAGAATTGTTAGGAAATTGTATCAATCAATTAGGAGTAGAGCCACACTATAAAATTCTACTTACAGATAAAGCAATTTTTTGGCAATCTGATGTAGTAAATTATGAAAATACAGTAAAAGATATGATATTAGCAGATATTGAAGGAGAAAAACAAGCTGTCCAGTACTATGAAAAAACGGCTAACATAATTGGTAATGAAAAAATCAAGGCTCTTCTTTTAAGATTAGCACAAGATGAAAAATTGCATGTTCAAATATTTACAAAATTATATCATAATTATTTAGCATAAAAGATTCTCATGAAAGAATTGAACCATTTCTTTCATGAGTTTTTTATTTCTATAATTTTAAAATCATAATTATTTTATGATATAATTAATGTTTGCTAATTTTGCTTGTTTACATAGGTCTTTTGTTTGCAATTTATATTCTATCTTATCTTTTATAAAATGAGTTCCGCATTGTCTAAACTCAAAATTAACATTTTTTCTAATACATTGTTCTCTAATATTTAATACCCATTCATAGTTAAGTGGTCTTGCGTTTCTATCTGATTCTCCTCCTACTACTACAAGTTCTATGTTATCAAGATATTTTTCTATTTCTATTTTATCTAGTAATGGTTGAGCTGTAATACATTTATGCTTAATTGGCAATTTACTAAAGATAGATAGCTTGTAGTCAGCATTTTTTTGATTTTCAATTGTACAACCAACAACGACGTTATCGTACCCGTTTTTCCAATCTTCTGGAATACATTTTATAAATCTATCAATTCTCTTCGTCAAAAATAAAAAAGTACAATCTTGTCTTTGTTTTATCATTTTCCAACAGTCATTTCTCCATCCATCGGCTTCTTCAATTAAAAAATCTGTAGAAAAGCATAAATAAACGATTCCTGGTTTCATTTTATAATTACCATTTTGTAATTTTTCGACTGGTTTATTGAAATCTTTTGTTTTAATAATTTCGTTAGTATTGATACCCTTTTTAAAATCTCCCTTATGAATATAGCAATGCAAACATCCATCGCTACATTTTTTACAACCTCGCCACGGATTCCACATTGCCATATTATCACACTCCTAAAATTTTGATTTTTCATAATTATAGGGAATACTTGTTCCTACAACTACATCCTCAATTTTATCTATTATTAACCAATCATCCATATTTCCTTGATGATCAAAATCAAGTGGAGAAATAGCTTCTACATTATTAAATTCGATTAAACATAAACATTTTTTATGCCATCTTTCTTTTTGTTTATCGGTTAATAATAATTTAGCATTATTCCTTTCAATGGTTTTTGTTATTTCTTCTTCCGATAATTTAACAAAATTTTGAACTTCTGTTACAACTGCTTTTGCAGTAATCTTCTTGGTTCCTTTTTCCATAAAATAAAGTGTTTCGCCTTTAAAAACTCTACTATGTGGTATTTTTCTTCCTGCAGCACCTCTTATTATCATTGTCTTACTACCATCTAAAATTTTGACTAATTCTTTTGATTTATCATCACAATATACTAAATGTACCATACTTTTTCTCCTCTTTTTTATTAATAAATAATATACTAAATTATAGCATTAACAAAGCAAGTAGTCTATAATTTGATAAAAAGTTAATTAGATAGTTTTTTTACCTTTGTTCAAATAATATTCTAAATATATCATTTGTAAAGTTAAAATCATTGATTTTCTGCTCTACATATTGATTAAAGTTATCTTTTAGAATTGTTTTTTCATCCATTATTTCAGAATAATTAGGATATTTTTCTTCTACTTCTTTTCTACTAATTTGATAAGAATTGCCACTAAAATGATACTCAATATAGGTGACGTTATCGATTAAGGAAAAAATTGCAACAGAATTATAAATTAAACTTTTCTTACTATATAGTTTTTCATTATCATACCAATCTGTTGTATGGTAATAAATAATGAGACCAAGATTATTTGAATCTATTTTAAAAACATAACCATATTCAGAAAGTGGTAAATTTTCAATTAAGTTTGCATCATTACTATTATTTCCTACATATTTATTTTGGTATTTTAGGATGTTATCAATTCCACTTTTATTTCGATTAAATGGTGAGATGGGAATTGTTTGAGAATCATATTCTTTTTTATAATCTACAAGATAATATTCATTTTTAGTATCTGCATTAATTCGATATACATTACAAAACAAACTATAATAAGATACCATTTTAGTTTCTCTTAGTTCGGTCTTTATCCTATAAGAATATAAAGGGGGATGTTTAAAATTGAGAATCCCGATAAAATCAATTAAATTAAAAATAATAAATATACTTAAAAATAAAAGAATACTAATGATAACCTTATAGAGCATTTTTTTTATTTTGAGCTGTCTACTTACTCCAATGATAAAAATGATAATCCCAATCATAGAATAGATAGAACACCAACTGCTTTCTCGATTAAAAATAGCAAATGCTAGGATGCTTATAATACTTCCAATAGCCATGAAAAGAATAGAGACTCTTTTATGTTCTGATTTTATTTTTTGATTAGAATAGTCTATTGTGTTTATTAGACTTTTTTCTAAAGTAGGAATTACTTTTTCTTCCTTTATTTTTTCACCACTTATTAATTCATTTATCGTTATTCCTAGTAGATTACTTAATGGTTCTAATAAGGATAAGTCTGGCATGGTTTTGCCATTTTCCCATCTTGAGATACTTCTGTTTGTAACACCAATTTTTTCGGCTAACTGTTCTTGTGTTAGCTTTTTTTCTTTTCGTAAAGTAGAAATAAACTTTCCTATTTTTTCTTGATTCATAGATGTTCACCCCTTTACAATCATCATACTCTTTCCTCTTAAAAAGAACAGGACACAACATGAGATTTTCAAAAATTATTATAAATAGAATTATTATGACAGATGTATTTGTTATTTTACAAAAAAATAAACCTCTAAATGTTAGTATTTTGCTGACATTGGAGGGGTACTTTATTTTTCAACAAAGTGTTTTGATAAATTTACTAGTAATGTGTATGTTTTACGAAACAACTAACACGGATTATTTTTTTGAAAGTATATAGTGATTTTCTACGGTGTATCTAATAGTATAAATATGTTATCTAATTATAATTTAGATAACAATCAATACTACATAATTTTTCTTTGTTTGACATTAAATAAGGCTCCCCCCGCTCATAAAGAGCGGGGGGGCGAAGGAATTACTATTCGGTTGTAGAAAATTCGCTTAAAGGGAATTCTTCAATGGTGTTGTCCCCAAAGATAACAAGGTAAAGTGTCTTAGTGTAATCTGTACCCGGAACGTTATATTCTTTGATGCCGACAATGTATGCTTCTTGACCTGGATGTGACCGAGCGTCTGCTTTCATCTGAATGCGAATGGGCTTCATGAAAATTCCTCCTTGAAATTTGTTATATTGTTATTATACTACATTTTACATAAAAAGTAAAGTTTGGTTTTAAAAGATAAAGAGCTCTTTTATTGCGTCAAAAGAGCTTAAAATTTATTCTATAGTTTAATCGTTTTTTGGCACTAATATAGAATTTTTTCTATTTGTTGTATTAATTTATCCTTTTCATCAATAGTATAATAGCCACTAATTTTATTTAATAACTTGCCATTTCTAAATAATAAAAGTGTTGGAAAACCATCAATATGATATTTTTTAATAAGTGTATCATCAGATTCTAATTTATAAAATAAAGTAGAATCTGGTAGATTTTTGGTCAATTCTTTAATCGGAATTGATTTTAATAAACACTCTATAGAATCATCAGTATAGCATTCTACTAAAACAATATTCTGAGTTTTGGTTTTTTCTTCTAACTCTTTAGGCGTTATTAAAAAAAAGTTAGAAAGGGGGTAGCACCATATCTATCTACAAATAAATCTTTTATGTTTCTAGTATCATTATCAATTTCATTTTTTATTTTTTCATATTCTTCCTTTGTTTTAGCAACACTTATTGCTCCAATAGGACACTCTTTTTCGCATTTTCCACAAGAAATACATTTGTTATTATCAATTAGTAATGTCTTTTCTTTTTCATCATAAGTTAATGCTCCTGTTGGACAAACAGCTAGTCCACCACATTCTTTTGCATTGTCACAGATTTTAAAATTAACTAATACAGGCATTTTACAAACCCTTTTTTCTTAAAATATTGACACAAGTTACTAATCTTTTTATAAAAATAGTAAGTTCTTGTTCTGTATTATATTTACTTAAACTTATTCTAATAGGACTATATTCTTCTGGATTAGCATGACAGGCAGTTAAAACATGTGAAGGTTCTGCAATTTGAGAATTACAAGCTGAGCCTGTTGAGACAAAGATATTAAAAGATTCTAAAAGTAAAAGTAGTTCATCTGCCTTTACGCCTTTAAAAGCGATACTAGAAGTATTAGACAATCTATTTTTGATATCACCATAAATCATAACGTCTTGTATTTGTTTTTTTATTTCTTGTTCCATTTTATCTCTTAAATTTTTTAAATATTGATTTGTCTTATAATTATCTCTTAGAATTATTTCAGCAGCTTTACCAATACCAATGATATAAGGTACATTTTCAGTTCCTCCTCGTTTATTGTATTCTTGATGACCAAAAATTAATGGGGTATAAGGAATACTTTTTTTAACATATAATACGCCAATTCCTTTAGGAGTATGAATTTTATGTCCAGACAAAGATAAAGTGGAAAGGTTTAATTCTTTTACATCTATTTTTATTTTGCCAATAGCTTGAACACAATCACAATGAAATAAAATGTGATTGTGTTTTGCAATTTGACTTATTTCCTGTATTGGATAAAGATTTCCAATTTCATTATTGGCCATCATAATGGTTATTAATAAGGTATCTTTCGTAATGGCTTGTTTTAGCTCAGTTAAATCAAGATGTCCATATTTATCAAATGATAAGTATGGACATCTTGATATCCAAGAGTGCTTAAATATTTCATTGTCTCTAAAATAGAAGCATGTTCAATTTTAGTAGTAATAATATGCTTTTTATTAGAATTGTTTTTAACGGCATTCATAATGGCGGTTACATTACTTTCACTAGCACAACTGGTAAATATAATTTCGTCTTGGTCTGCATTTAATAATGTAGCAATACTTTGTCTAGCTTTTGTTATTTGTTCTTTTATTCCCTTTCCAAATTGATAAGTACTACTAGGATTATCATAGTTTTCTGTTAAAAAAGGTAACATAGCATTGAATACTTCTTCATCACATTTTGTAGTGGCATTATTATCTAAATAGATTTTTTCAATCATAGGAAGCCCCCTAATTTTTGATTGTGTTTTGCTAAGACTTTAAATTGCAAGTCTTATTAATATAATAAAGTATAGCATAATCTATGTTAAAATACCATATTTATCTGTAGAAAAAATGAGCAATCATGCTTAAGTAAGAGGACAAATTTCTAAAATAGGCTTGAAAAATATCGAAAAACTGATATACTAGTAAAAAACTTATTGCTAAAAGAAAGATTCTTTTTTAAATTTGATTTTCATAATATAAAAAAGGTGTATTTTAAACAGATAAAGGAAGGTGCTATTTTGGGATTTTTTGAAAAATTAAAACAAGGCTTGAGTAAAACCAAAAATTCCTTTGATGAAAAAATAAATGATATATTTAGTGGCTTTCGTAAAGTAGATGAAGAGTTATTAGAAGAGCTAGAAGAGGCACTAGTTATGTCTGATATTGGTATGAGTACTTCTGTAGCTATTATTGAACAGTTACGAGAAAGAATGAAAAAAGAAAAAATAGAAGAAATAGAACAAGTAAAAGATGCATTAAGAGAAGAAATGAAAAAGAGGTTAGAGGTAGGAGATGTTTCTTTAAAAATGGAAACACCTCTATCTGTTATTTTAGTAGTAGGAGTAAATGGAGTAGGAAAAACTACTTCCATCGGAAAAATTGCCAATAGTTTAAAAAAACAAGGAAAGACAGTTGTAATTGCAGCAGCAGACACATTTCGTGCGGCAGCAGTAGAACAACTACAAATATGGGCAGAGCGTAGCGGGTGTGATATGGTAAAAAGAGAAGAAGGAGCAGACCCAGCATCGGTTATCTATGATGCCATTCATATAGCCAAAGAAAAAAAAGCAGATGTTCTTCTTTGTGATACAGCAGGAAGGCTTCATAATAAAAAATATTTAATGGATGAATTAGGTAAGATTAACCGAGTCATTGATAAAGAATTACCAGAGTGCTCAAAAGAAACGTTATTAGTGATTGATAGTACAACAGGACAAAATGCCATTTCCCAAGTAAAAGCATTTAAGCAAACAGTAGATATTACAGGAATTGTTTTGACGAAATTAGATGGTACGGCAAAAGGTGGAGTGGTTTTAGGAATTGTAGCAGAAAATCAAATTCCTGTAAAATTCATTGGAGTAGGAGAACAAATTGATGATATGGAGCCTTTCCAAGCAGAGGAATTTGTAAAAGCAATTATTTAAGCAAAAAATGGAGGTAACAATGGAACAATCAGAAACAAACCAACAGACAGAAGAAAAAAACAAAACTACAAAAGTAGAAAATAAAGCAAAGCAAAGTAGTAAATTTAGAAGAAGAATGATTCTCATTTTTGCTTTTGTTGTTTTATTAGTAGGATACGTCCTTTTTCGAGGTAGTTTTTTAGAAGTATCGGAATTAGGAGAAAATTATGTGCAAGCTTTTTGGCAAAAATTAGCGTATGAAGGCATTACATTTGGCATTAATTTTGTTATCTTATTTTTCCTAATTTATTTTACCAATCGAGGAATAAAAAAAGGACTTAGTGAATTTTTTGTGCAAGAAAAAAAAGAGATGCCAAGATTACCAAATAAATCTATTTGTTTTATTCTTGCTATCTTAATTAGTGCAATGGTAATGGTACCACTTGCCAAACAAGGAATGCTTGCTTTTAGTAATACCCAATTTGTCATAAGTGACCCAATTTTCAATCAAGATATTGGCTATTATTTTTTTCAAAAGCCTTTTATTGAAGCAATCTTATTTTATCTTATCATTTTAGCAGTAGGTCTTACTATTTATACCGCAATTTACTATATTATTGTCTTTAATGTATACTTTGATGGAGTAGATAGACAAACTTTAAAAAGAAGTAGATTAATAAGACAAATGATTCAAAGTGTAAAAGTAATTGTAATTTTAATTGCAGGACTTGTATTTATCAAAACACAAGATATTTTATTTGATAAAATGATTACTTTGCAAGATGAAGATTCTACTGCTATTTATGGGGCTGGGATTACAGATGTTACCATTAAATTATGGGGCTATCGAATTTTATGTATTGTTATGATTGTTTCTGTCTTTCTAGCAATTAAATATTTTAAACAACAAAAAACAAAAAAAATCATTTTATCGTTACTTACTGTACCAGCTTATTTAGTTGCTTTATTTATTATTATGTCTTTCTTCCAATTCATTTTTGTTAGACCAAATGAATTAGACAAAGAAAAAGAATATATTGCTTATAATATCGAAAATACTAAAAATGCCTATAATATCAATATCGAAGAAAAAAATATTGAAAATACAGGGACGATTACAACAGACCAATTAGAAAAACATGAAGATGTAATAAATAATATTGCCATTGTAGATAAAAATATTACCCTAAGCACACTTCAAGATAAACAAACTAGCTCTAAATACTATGTATATCGTGATACTCAAATAGGAAAATATGATGTGCAAGGAAAAATGCAATTGGTATATCTTTCTCCAAGAGAAATTGCAATTGGAAATAATGTTACCTATAATAACAAAACATATGAATATACACATGGTATGAGTGCTGTTATTACTTCAGCAACTTCTACCGATAATACAGGAAACTTGCAATACATTCAAAAATCTTTTGACAGTTCAGATAATAAACTAGAAATAAAACAGCCAAGAATCTATTTTGGAATGGAAACAAATGAACCAGTTGTAACAAATTCAAAAAATAAATCTGAATTTGATTATCCTACTTCTGAAACGGAAAATGCAACAAATGATTATACCGGTCAGGCAGGACTAAAATTAAATTTTTGGGACCGCTTAATTTTAGGAATAAGACAGGGGAATCTAAAACTTGCTTTTTCTTCTGAAGTAACAGATGAAAGCAAAATTTTAATCAATCGTAATATTTTAAAGAGAGTAGAAAAAGTAATGCCCTATATTATTTATGATGAAAAACCATATCAAGTGATTACACAAGATGGAAAATTAGTATGGGTGATAGATGGTTATACGATTTCAGATGATTATCCTTATTCTCAAACAACGATTATTGAAAGAAATGGAAAAAAACAAAAAATTAACTATATTCGAAATTCTGTTAAAGTCATCATTGATAGTTATGATGGAACGATGAAATTCTATATTACAGATAGAACCGACCCGATTATTATGGCATATCGTAATCTTTTCCCAACTTTGTTCCAAAATGTAGAAGAAGCAATTCCAGAAGAGATTGCAAAACATATTGTTTATCCAGAATTTTTATACAAAATTCAAGCTAGTATGTTAGAAAGATATCATACTGTGAAAACAGATGTGCTATATCGTAATAATGATGTCTGGGAAGTAGCTACACATAATACTAGCAAAACATTAAAAACAACCGGAACACCAATTGAGCCATATTATACGATGATAAAAACAATTGATAAAGAAGTAAGTCAGTTAGGTTTAGTACTTCCTTTTACTATGTATGAAAGACAGAGCTTAATTTCCTATTTAGTAGCAACTTGCGATGAAAATATAAATGGAAAATTGACCCTTTATCGTTATTCTGCAGATAGTAATGTATTAGGACCAATGCAATTAGATACTCAAATTGAACAAGACGAGGAAATTTCAAAGGCGATTCAATCTTTAAGTGTGACAGGGACGAAGATTATTCGTAATATGATAATGATTCCAATTAATGATACCATTGTTTATATAGAGCCGATTTACCAAGTAATGTTAAATGAATCAGAAGTACCAATCCTAAAAAAAGTAATTGTTGCATCTGGTAATAAAGTGGCAATTGGGAATAATGTGGCACAAGCATTAGATAATTTAATCTCACAATCGGCTATTAATATTGAAGTTTCTAATACGGATACAGAAAAAGATTTAATTCATTCAATTGTAAAGGCAAATGAAAATTTACAAAAATCCCAATCTAGTGGAGATTGGGAAATGATTGGAAAAGACATGAAGACCTTACAGGACTTAATTGTAAAATTAGAAGAGCTATTACAAAAACAAGAAAAGGAACAAAAACAAAATCAGAATAACACTGCGGATAATAATTCAGCAATAGATAATAACAAAAATACGAACGAGCAAAATCAAACAAATCGTTTTTAGAAATGAATAGAATTGAAAAAAAAACTCACCCTAATAAAAGAAGGAAAAATAGGGTGAGTTTTTTATGTGGATACCAAAAACAAAATTTAATCAATTGTATAAAATGATAGAACAATTAAATCAGACTTTTACGAATAATAATGTAATAGATTTAGCCGAATTACTGGGTAATACAAAAGAAATGATGAAAAGGAATATTATTGCAGGTATTTTTAAAGGAATTGGAATTGGAATTGGTGTTACTATTATTACAGCTGTAATTATTTATTTGCTACAGAAAATTGTAAAACTAAATATCCCTATTATAGGAGAATACATTTCGGATATCGTCGATATTGTTCAAAATACTAAAAAATAAAAAAGATTGAAAAGTAACATAATGTGTGGTAAAATAAGGGAAATGATAAAAAAGGAAGAAGAAAATGTTACAAACAAAAAAGGGATTAAATGAATACCAAAGAATAGAAAAAGCTTGCAAAGAAGAATTAACAGAAAAAGAGATGTTAGAACTTTTAGCAGATTGTTCTTCTGACGGAATTAAATATTTATTAATTACCTTAGAATCGCAAGAAAATTATTCTGCTTTTTTGAAAAATCATTTTAAGAATATAGTGCAAAAGTTTCCAGAAAATGAAAGCTATTCTTTTTTACAATTAGTAATGAATAAAGATGAAATGGTAGGTGTTCTAAAACAATATTGGAAACAGATAATACAACATTTTACAAGATGGCAATTGCCAGATATAGTAGAACAATTATTAGATATACCACAAATGAAAGAAGTGTTAAAGAAAAACTTAAATTATATTTTTGACCAGTGTGATTCTACTGCATATTTAGATTTAGTTAAAGTAATAGAATTAGTGCCAGAACTAAAACCCTTTATTTTATCTTATTTAGAAGATATGAGCAAGAGGGTAGATTTTTATCAATATGGAGGTATTTTAGCAGAAGTAAGAACATCTTTTGAAGCAGAAGAAAGGGACAAATTAGACTGGCAAGATAAAAGTAAATTAGAAAAATATGATTTTGCTTTTTTATTACATTCAATGGGGCTTAGTCAACAAATGTTAGGAAAAATTGCAAAAGAGGATAAGTATTTAGATGGAATAGAGGAAATGTTTTATACTACTTTTCAAGGAAAACCATTTCGAAAAGAAAAAGGAAGAAAGGAGCAAGATACTTTTATAGGAGAAAATGGATATGTGATTCGATTAGTAGAAGATTTTTCAGATAGAAAAGATAGCAAAGATATTGCTAAGTCTTTTGTAAGAAGAAGAATAAGAAATAATCAGGGAGAAACAGAATTTGCGATTTTAATACAAAACCAATATGAGCCAATCAGGCAGGAAAAGCTTTCTTTAAGAGAACAAATAAAAGTGACTAAATTACATAGAAGGCTAGATAAAAGACAGCACCCTTTAGAAAATAGAAAGATAGGAAAAATAATTTGTCCTGAGCCGAAAAGAAGTATCCTAGTAGAGGGGATAGAAGGAAACTATAAAAAGCCAAAAAGAGAAGGAGACTTTGTAATAGTCGATACAGGAAGAGGATAGAAAAAAGAGAAAAAGAAAATGGAA
>DBFJJM010000083.1:0-8865 GCA_048393175.1 Candidatus Merdicola sp. | reverse complement strand
AATAAGCTAAAAACTTATTCTTTTTATCCTACTTATGCTCCTTCTTCTTCACTAAAATTTTCAAACTGGCTGTTATATAAGTTATAATAAAAGCCATTTTCTCCTTTTTCTAATAATTCTTCGTGAGTTCCTTGTTCTACAATATCACCATGATTCATTACTAAAATTAAATCTGCATTTTTAATCGTTGACAATCTATGAGCTATAATAAAACTTGTTCTTCCTTCCATTAAATGGTCCATAGCAGCTTGTATTTGAATTTCTGTTCTCGTATCGATTGAACTTGTTGCCTCATCTAAAATTAATATTTTTGGGTCTGCTAAAATTACTCTTGCAATGGTTAATAATTGCTTTTGTCCACTCGAGATATTACTCGATTCTTCATTTAATACCATATCATAGCTATTCGGAAGTGTTTTAATAAAATGATGTACATGGGCTGCTTTAGCAGCTGCAATTACTTCTGCATCCGTTGCTTCTTCTTTTCCATATTTGATATTTTCTTTAATCGTTCCAGAAAATAGCCAAGTATCTTGTAAAACCATACCAAATAGTTTTCTTAACTCTCCACGATTAAATTCCTTTATATTATGACCATCGATTAAAATTGCCCCACTATTTACATCATAAAAACGCATTAATAGTTTTACCATTGTTGTTTTTCCTGCTCCTGTCGGCCCAACAATTGCAATTTTTTGCCCCTCTTTTACCTTAGCACTAAAATCATTAATCACAATCTTATCTGGATTGTAACCAAAGTGAACATGGTCAAAGGTAATATCTCCTTTGATTCCTTCTATCGAAACTGGATTTGGAATATCTACTACTTCTTCGTTTTCTTCTAAAAAAACAAACACTCTTTCTGCTGCTGCTACCATTGCCTGAAGCATACTAGATACTTGTGCAATTTGATTAATTGGCTGAGTAAATTGTCTATTATATTGAATAAAAGATTGGATATTTCCTACTGTAATGGTTCCTTTTACCGCTAGATAGCCTCCTAAAATAGCGACTCCAACATAACCAACATTTCCAATAAAATTCATAATAGGATGCATCAAGCCAGATAAAAACTGAGACTTCCATGCAGAATGATATAGCTCTTCATTTGCTTTTTGGAATGTTTGTCTTGCTTTTTCTTCTCCATTGAATGCTTTTACAATATTATGACCACTATATACTTCTTCTACTTGACCATTTACATGTCCTAAATAATCTTGTTGTGATTTAAAATATTTTTGTGATTTTTTTACAACAATACTTACTACAATAATAGTTAATGGTAAAATCACTAAAGAAACTAGTGTCATTTGCCAACTAATCGAAAACATCATAATCAAAATACCAATTAAAGTACAAATAGAAGTAATAATTTGAGTAATACTTTGGTTTAAGTTCTGGCTTACCGTGTCAATATCATTTGTGATAATAGATAATACCTCTCCATGTGTTTTTTTATCAAAATAGTTCATTGGTAAACGGTTAATTTTAGCTACAATATCTTTTCTCAATTGATAGGTAATTTTTTGTGCTACTCCTGTCATTGTAAATCCTTGAATAAAAGAAAATACCGTACTTAATAGGTAAAGACCTAATAACGTTAGTAGAATTTGACCTATCTTTCCGAAATCAATTCCGCTTCCTCCTGATAACTTTCCAATTAATCCATTAAAAATTTCAGTTGTTGCATTTCCTAAAATTTTAGGACCTACAATCGTAAAAATGGTACTACCAATAGCAAACAAAATGACAATTATAATTGCTATTTTGTATTTACTAAGATAATGCTGTATTAGTTTTTTCGTTGTTCCTTTGAAATCTTTTGCTTTTTCCTGTACCACTTTTCCTTTTCCACCTCCCATTGGAGGTCTTACCATTCCCATTGCCATTATTCCAATTCCTCCTTTGACAGTTGTGATAGAGCAATTTGTCTATACGTTTCATTGCTTTTCATTAGCTCTTCATGTGTTCCTATTCCTACTATTCTTCCTTCTTCTAACACAATAATTTGGTCTGCATTTAAAATGGTGCTAATTCTTTGTGCTACAATAATAATCGTTTTATCCTGCACATTCTCTTTTAATGCCTGCCTTAAATTCGCATCTGTTTTAAAGTCTAGAGCTGAAAAACTATCATCAAAAACAAAGATTTCTGGGTCTTTTGCAATTGCTCTTGCAATCGATAAACGTTGCTTTTGACCACCTGAAACATTGGTTCCTCCTTGTGCAATTTCGGTTTGATAGCCTTCTTTCTTACTTTCAATAAATTCTGTTGCTTGTGCAATTTCGGCCGCTTTTTTCATGGTTTCATCTGACATTTCTGGATTTCCATATTTAATATTGGATTCAATTGTACCAGAAAATAAAACCCCTTTTTGTGGAACAAAACCAATTCTTTCTCTTAATTGCTTAAGAGGAAGGTATTTTACATTGACTCCATCAATTAAAAGTTCTCCTCTTGTAACATCATAAAAACGAGGAATTAAATTAATAATAGTCGACTTTCCGCTTCCTGTACTGCCAATAATGGCAGTCGTTTTCCCTGGCTCTGCCGTAAAGGTAATATCATTTAGCAATTCTTCATCTGCATCTGGATAACGAAAAGATACATCTTTAAATTCTACTAAACCTTTTTTGTTTGGGTTAGGAAACTTACTATTTTTTTGCTCTTGGATGGTAAGTTTTGCTTCTAATACTTCATGAATACGCTTTGCTGATACAGAGGCACGTGGAAGCATAATAGAAATCATAGAAATCATTAAAAAGGCCATAACAATTTGCATCGTATATTGAATAAATGCCATCATATCTCCTACTTGCATCATACCAGCTTCTACATTATGTCCTCCTACCCAGATAATTAAAATAGAAATCCCATTCATAACTAGCATAAGGGCAGGCATCATAATACTCATTGCACGATTTACAAACACATAATTTTGCATCAAATTGGTATTGGCTACATTAAAACGACCCTCTTCTTGTTTTTCTTTATGAAAAGCACGAATAACAGGAAGTCCTGTTAAAATTTCTCTACTTACCTCATTTAATCTATCAATTAATTTTTGTAGTTTTTGGAAACGTGGCATAGCCACAATAAATAGTACCATTACAATGACTAAAATGCAAGCAATTGCAAGTCCGATAATCCATGCCATAGAATGGTCACTATTATGTAATACTTTGAAAAAACCTCCAATACCAATAATAGGGGCATAAATAACCACACGAAATAGCATCGTAATTAACATTTGAATTTGCTGAATATCATTTGTGCTACGAGTAATTAAAGAAGCGGTTGAAAATTCTCTAAATTCTTTACTCGAAAAATCCAGCACTTTAGAAAATACTTTATCTCTTAATGTTTTTCCTAATTTAGCAGCGACACGAGAAGAAAGTAACATAATCGTAACTGCTGCTAGCATACTAACAAATGCAACCGCTAACATTTTTGCTCCAGCAATTAAAATATATTGATTTTGAAGGTCATCTGTATTGATTCCAATTTCCCTATATTCTTGTTTTACGACACCAATTGCTGCTTGCTCAATTATCGAACCTTGCATTTGGTCTAATTTTTGATTGATTTGTTCTAGCATAGGATTAAGCTGTTGTTCTGGCATTTGTTTTATCACATCTAAAATAGGAATGTCCTTTACTAGTTGTTGTTGCTCTTCTGGAAGATTAGCAAGCATTTGCTGCTTTAACGTTTGTTCCATCTCTTCTGAAGAAAGATAAGACACGACCATAAGAGGTTTTGCAACCCATGAATTTAAATCTTGTTGCTGCGTTTTTTCTAGTTTATTTTGTAAATAAAGGTCTTGATTTTTCAGCTCTGGATATTTTTTTACATAATCTTCATATTCTTTTTGGTCTAAATTTGTTTTGGATAATAACGTATAGTCTTTTAAAATATTATCATCTTCTTGTGTGAAGAGTAATAGATTCTCCATTTGTGTTTTACGAATTACTTTTGGTGCCACCTGTTCTATTCCAGATTGCTGAATCCCAATATTGACAATTTTAGAAGTATAATCTGGCAAAGATAAATCTGTCATAGCTTGAATGCATAACAAAATGACAATAACCAAAACACTTAGTAAGGATTCTTTTAAATATTTTAATATTTTTAGCATGATTTTGTATCACTCTTCCTTTCTTTTAACACTCCATATTGTAAAAAATGAAGCTGCTTTAAATAATTCTTTCTTGCTTTTTCTTTTTTGTCTGGATGGAAATTTGCTAAAATTGCTTTTTTGGTAATGATAGATAACATTGGAATTAAAAGTTTAACATCTTGCTGCTTTTCTAATTTTAAACTAGAATAGTCTATTAATTTTTCATAACGAGAAAAATCCTCATGTGGTTTTTTAGAAATCCAAAAAGTAGTATCTTCTAATGTACGGGTATATTCAAATACTTGATGAAAAAATTCCATCTCTTGCTTATTTAAACATTCTTTTACCACATAGTCATAAAGAGATAAAAACACTTCAAAAATGTCACCTTTTTTTTCTTTCATTTGCTTTTCTAGAAAACTTTCCATATTTGAAAAATGAAGATGTAATAAATAAAACAGTAAATCTTCTTTACTTGTAAAATATTGATAAAAACTTCCTCTTGCAATTCCTGCTTGTTCTACTATTTTTTGAATCGAAGTTTCTTTAAAAGGCACTCTTGCAAATTCTTTTTTCGCAGCTAGAACAATTTTTTCTTTCTTTTCTTCTGACAATTTTAAAAATGTTTCAGTTGGCATAATTCTCCCCTCTTTACTTAAGATTGATATACTCTTTCTTTTTCCTTTTTAACTTTTACTTATAAACTTTTAATGACAGTGTGTCATACATTATATGTGACACACTGTCATTTTGTCAATGCTTTTTCTTTTTCTTTTTTGTAAATTTTATGTGAAGACTTTTGCTAATTTCTTCTTTTTCTTTTTTGTTATTTCATTGTAGCATAATCTATCTCTTCTTTTGGGTATTCTTCTGGTTTTAATCCTACTCTTGTTTTCATATAAGTAAGAATCATTAGCATAACAAAAAATAAAATTCCGCCTAATAAAGTCATAGCAATAGCCGTATTAGTTACACCTAATAAGCAAGAAGCACCTATCCCCATCAAAGATTTGGAAAGACTATTAAAAATTTCTTTACTTGCATAAATTTTAGAAACAATCTTATCGTCCGCAAAATTTCTTAAATAACGGTCTGGTAAAGAATAGCATAAGCCATTATCTGCTGCTCTTATGCTATAACATAAAACTAATACGAAAAGAGTAACAATAGAAGGAAAAGAAAGTAAAACGCATCCTCCTGCTAGAAAAATAGCAAAGGCAAGAGTAATACCTATTACACTTAGTGTTCGATTACGAAAACATTCATGAAATTTTTGTTGTTTTGCTGTAGCAAATCCTGCTACTAAACCTAATATAGCACTAATGATTCCAATTAGATAAGAAGGAGTTTGTATTTCTTCTAGTAAACTTATTTCATACGTCTCTGCTACACTTAAAAATCCCCTTACTACTGCAGTAAAAAGAAGAAGTGCACGTAATCTTTTTGATTTGAAAATAAACTGAAAAGAAAGTTTTACCTCTCTAAAATATTCTTGTAATGTTTGTTTAAGATTGGATTTTACCTGTTTTTTCTCTGGAGAAATTTCACAAATTCCAAAAGATAAAATAGTCGCTATTACAAAGGTAGTAAGAGCAAGACTAATTGGCAAATACTCATTTATATTATACAAAAATCCTGCTATCACAACAGCAATAGCACTTAAATAATAATAACGAGAAAGCCCTTTTCCATTTAATTTAGAAAAAATAGCATCACTTCTTTTAGAAGGAGCAATCGATTGATTTAATAGACTTGGTTCTGCAATATCTTTTAAAGCAAAGGCTAAAGCACAAACAAATTCTGCTAAAAAAAGTCCCCAAATATTAGTACTTAGCATAATAATAACAAAATACAGGCAATTTAATAGATTCCCTAAAATCATCGATTTTCTTTTGCCTAACCAATCAATAATGACAGAAGATATGGTTTGCCAAAAAACACTAAATATGGCATAAAAGGCATCGACTAATACAATTTCAGCAGGAGTAATTCCTTTTACTTGTGTTAAAAACAAAAAATTAATTGTATAGAAAAAGAGAAAATCACATCCTATCATTCGATAAATAGGAAAAATTCTTCTATTTATTTTTCTTCTTTTTCTTTTCTCTTCTTCTGTTAGCATTATCTTATTTCTCCTTTTATGTATTATTTTACTATAGTATAGTCAATCTCTTTTCTTTTATATTGTTCTAGTCTTAGTCCATAAGACACTAATAGTATAGAAAAAAATAGCAATCCTAAACATAATATAAATTGAATATAGGTAGGTATTATTTTTACAAATATTTCTCTTTTTTTCTTCTGTCATTTTTCTCCTACTTCTTTCGTTTTTTGTCATTTTATCATATGCATTTTTTTCTGTAAAGTAATATTTATCACCTTTTTCCTTCTACTTATAAGGTACCAAAAAAGCAAAATCTCAAAAGAATTTAAAACAAATGAGATTCTGCTTTAAGTTTAAATATTTCTATATTACTTTAAATCGATAATTTATTGTTCTTGTGAAATAATATCATATTGTGTTATATCTGGTTCTTTTATCTGCTCTTCTGTAACGATATTAAATTGATAATCATAATCTATCATTGTATCAATTGTTTCTTTCTCTGTTTGGAAGGTTCCTGCTGCTCCTCTTATCGGTAATCCTGTTATTTTATCTATATACACTCCATAATCTACTTGACTGTATAGCATACTAGGGCTTTTAAGATTGGTAAAATAATAAGCATCTTTTCCATTACATGTAACTGTTTTTATTTTTGTAAATACTGCATTTCTTAGAAATTGCCAAATATTTTCTGTCGCTAAATAATCTGCTGAGATAATGGGAATGATTCCACTTTCTTTTACATCTAACAAAGCTATCTTATTTCCTTCTGATTCCATATAAATATTATGTTTCGTTCCATCCTTAAATTCGATTAGTTTACTATCTTTCTCTTTTCCAACCGTATTTAATACAGTTAGATTTTTTCCTTCTTTATAATAAGATTCTATAATTGTTAAAGTATTTCCTTGATACATATAGGCTCTTGCATAATAGTTATCTACTTTTCGGCTAACTTCTGCTTTATTGGAAAGCATTTTTATTATCATGATATTTCTTCCCACAAAAATGACAAAAATGGCTACTATTACTAATAGGATAGCTTTTAACAGTCTTAGTTTATGATTATATTTTTTAAGATAATTTACTTCCCTATTATCTCTTTTGTTTGTCTTTAGTCCTAAGTCACTTTTCATATCATTTAGCATCGTTTTACATTCCGTACATTCTTTTAAGTGGTTTTCAATATATTGATTTGTTTGTTCATTTGTTAATCCTTCCATATAATTTGGTAATAAATCTTGAATGATTTTACATTCTTTTTTCTCTTTCATATCACTCTACCTCCTTTAATTTCTGCTTTCCACGATAAAACGTTATTCTAGCCCAATTTTCTGTTTTATTTAATATCTGTGCAATCTCTTTAAAACTTAATTCCCCTGTTATTCTTAAATAGACTACTTCTCTTGTTTGTTCATTTAAAGTTTGCATCTTTTTATATAAAGTAAGCTTGTTTTCGGAGGATAAGACTTCTTCTTCGGTATTTTCAATGGCGTTAATAGAACATAACTCTTGCTCTTGTACCACATTATATTTATTTTTTCTCTTTAACTCATCATACCATAGATTTTTTGCAATTTGACATAACCATACTGAGATTTTACAGTTACCTCGAAAGGTATGAATTTTTTTAACTGCTCTATAAAACGTTTCCTGCGTCAGTTCTTCAGATAAATCACGATTATGGGTTAAACAAAATAAATACTTATTTACGATTGCAAAATATTCTTTATATATTTTTTCCATATCTGCCATAATTTTTATCCTCCTAATCATAAGACGTATTTTTGTCGATTTCGTTACATTTTTTTATTATAACAGACCATTTTTTAAAAGTATGTCGAGATTTGTCGATGAAATATTCTTGCATCGTCTGTAAAAAAAATGTTGAATTATGATTTATATCCTAAATGACAGGAGAATAATAATCCTATGAAATAATTTATTGGTTTCGTAAGATTGTTATAGAGCATGAGACATAACAATGAAAGAGAGGTCTTTATGAAAAATTTTACACGTATGGTTCTTTCCCTTGTACTGTCCCTTTGTCTATTTTTTGGTTTTTCAACCATATCTTTTGCAGCATCTTTAGAACAAGCTGGCACTTCGTCTTCTGATGAAATTATCCTTTATCAAGATGAAAATGTCAAACTTTACCAATCTAAGGCTCCTGTGGAAGAAAGCAACCAAGCTGTTGCAGCAATGGAAGACAACTACGGAAACGTATGGCTTACTAGGGATGGCATGGGTTCTTTTCTTGTAAGAAACACCCACACAGGCAGAATCGGAGTAACTTGGAAAGTAGAATCTTCCAATCCTTCTGATTTTGCACAAATCTATATGACGACTTCCTCCGGATTAGTTGTCCTCGCAACACAGAGGGTTAAACCTTCCGATGGTGATGTACGTTTACAAATTAATAATGGCGTTTCGCTCTACAATGTCCATTACATCGCTACAACCCAAAATGGCATGCGTATTATGTGCTGGACCTATAAGCTGTAAAAACCAATAAGTAACTGTTAAACTCTGTCTCATGCTCGGAAAGGAGAATGCAATACAACGCATTCTCCTTTTTTGTATTATTTTCACTCCATGAAAATGTTTATTAAAAAAGCTCCTTTATTTCTCTTCTTTTTTC
>DBFJJM010000082.1:0-28689 GCA_048393175.1 Candidatus Merdicola sp. | reverse complement strand
TACTTTTTTATTTTTATGTTTTGTTTTTTTATTTTCGGTTTCTTACGGCCAAAAGAAAAAGACAAATAGTAAACGAAAATTACTACTTGCCTTTTTAATAACCATACTAATTTTTAGTTGTTTAATCCTGTAGCAAACTGATATACTATGTTTGTTACTGTAGATGCTGCAAAAATTAAAATCGCACCTACAAGATATGGCATCATTGACTTCTTGTACTCTGATTTTTCTTCTGCACTTCCCATCATATATTTTACACCAAGTACTAGTAAAATAACAACAGCTACTACAACTCCAACTGTTTGAAAAATACCTACTAATTGATTTCCTAATTTACCAATTTCTGAAGTTCCAGTTACATTGCTTGCACCTGAAAGGTCACTTGGAGTAATCGCAAATACAGAAATACTCGTAGCTAAAATCATCATACAAATTAATACAGAAAATATCATTTTTACTGTTTTCTTGTTTAGCATATTTTTTCCTCCCTTTTTTATTGTTTATATTCCTATCTTATCATATGTAATAAGAATTTTAAATACTTATGCGATATTTTGTCCAAATATTACTAACAACTTCCAGATTCCAAAACTCCCAAATACCACTACACATCCCACAACAAATGGAAGTAACGACTCTTTTACTTTTGCTTTATCCTCTGCACTTGCCATCATAAATTGAATTCCTAAAATCGCTCCTACGATAACAGCAACTACAGTTGCAATTGCTAATAATATATTATAAATCGTACTAGAAGCAGCAGATAGAACATCTCCTTCTATGGTTCCTTTTCCTTCCTGTCCTATGTTTAAAAAAGAATTTGCTTCATTAATTACTTCATCTGGTGTACTATTAACCCCTGTTGCATCTGCTGCAAAACATTGAAATGAAGTCAAACAAATACATAACAATAGAAAAGTAAAAATTACTTTTTTCATTCTATCACCTTCTTCTTTTTCTAGTATACCACATAAAAGCATATTTTTCAACGTTTTTTTATTATACATTATTAATACTAATAGCAAAACGATAAATAATATTTACTAACGTAGGTATTGCAAAGACTAAGGCAGCACCAATTAAATAAGGTATCATCGTTTCTTTCATTTGTGATTTCTCTTCTACACTTCCAAACATATATCTCATACCAATAATAATAGTCGTACAAACAGCTACAACAACACCTACTGCATTAACAATTGTAATAATTTTTTGTCCCATTTCTTTGAGTTTATCCGTTCCCTGTGGGTCTGCTGGTTTATATACATCTGGATTTTGAATTGGGTCAGACATTGTTGAATTATTATTTCCTGTTCCCCATCCTGTTTTTTCATCCATATTTATTCTATCCAAAGAATTCATTTTATTTAAAACATCATTTGCCGTAATTGTAATATCATTTTTTGCTTTAGCTGCCCAACTAGTATCTGCACCATCTTTTTTCCTATATAATTCAATTAACTCGTTTTTGTTATATTCTTTACCTTCATAAAATACTTTTCCATCTTGATTATTTTGCTCTGACCCTGACCCAGAGTTACCAGAACCATCAATAATAGGTGAGCCAGAACTTCCAGGGTTACTAATTTCCTTATCAATTATTTTATTAACCTCTGATTTTTGTTGTACAACAAATGGCATACTAGGGTCTGGTCCCCAACCACCATTTAAATCCTTTACTTCACCATAATGAGATTCATTTTTTTGGATTGTTTCTTTCCATTTTGTCAAAGTATCTTTTGAAATATTCGATAGATTTCCCGGTATTAATGTGCCCTTGTCATCAATACCTCCTCCACTTAATACATAATTTATAATTGTTTGCGTATCAGCATTAGCACCAGGTGTTTTTTGAGGAGGTGCCATAAAGCCATAAGAAACACAAGCAAAATTGAATATTATTAATAATATAAATATTACTGTATATATTTTTTTCATTTTCTTCCCCTTCTTTTTTACTCATCTTTTTTCTATTATATCGTACTTTTCGTGTTTTTTCAATTTATTAGCAATATTTTATCAGTTTGTAATATTTCTGTAAAAAAAAAGAGAATTTACTTCTCTTTCTATACTTGTACTTTTGTTTTCTTTTGATAGTATTTTGCAATTAAATCATCAAGCTGTATACTCAAATTATAAATAATCGCATAATCCTCTTCTTGATATAAACTTTTATTTAATTTTTCTCTTAATTTACAAATTTCTTCTTTTAACATAAAAATCACTCTCCTTATCCCTTTTTTCTTTTGTATACATATACATTACCATATTTTTACATTTATTGCAACCCATTTTTACTCTATTTTCCTATATTTCATGTGATTTTTTTAGCGGTATTTTATCATCTTTCTTACTTACTGTATATTTTTTTAATTGTTTCGCTAAAAGAGTACAACATATGACAAAGAGAAAAATTGACACGATTTGTGAAATTCTTACTCCAAAAAACAATAAACTATCTGTTCTTAATTGTTCTATCCCTATTCTGATAAAAGAGTACAAGATTAGATAAAGATAGGTTAATTGTCCCGAAAAGATTCTTTTTCTTTCAAAATATATTAGAATACCAAAAATAAAGAAATCTGCTAAGGACTCATACAAAAAAGTAGGATGCACTCCTATCCATTCTCCTTTTTGCATTATTTCCATTCTCCACGGTAAACTAGTATGTGTTCCATATGCTTCTTGATTTAAAAAATTTCCCCATCTTCCAATTGCTTGTCCTAATGCTAAATAAGGAACAATTAAATCCGTTACTTCTAAAAAAGAAATTCCTCTTTTTTTACAAAAGAAATAGCAAGTAAAAATACCACCTAACATTCCTCCATATATAGCAAGTCCTCCTGTCCTTAAATTAAAAATCTGAAGTAAATTATTTTCATATTGGTCAAAAGCAAATAAAACATAGTACAGTCTAGCACATAAGAACGAAATTGGAATCAGCCATATCATCAGGTCTAATAAATCTTCTTGTTTTAACCCATATTTTTTACTCCTTTTTTTTAAAGTAGAAAGGAAAAGAGCTAGTGCAACTACAATAAATATAGCATACCAATATATTTTCCATGTTCCAATTTCAAAGGCAACACGGGAAATAGAAAAATTCAAATTTAATCCTGGAAAACGAATCTCTTCCATTTTACCTTTCCTCCTAAACAAAAAAGATGGATTGTTTTCCATCTTTTCTTCTTATTCTTCTTTTCCTTTTACTATCGATAAAACAATATTATCCTCTCGAAATACTTCTTCTAATACTTGTTTTGCATATTCTTTTGTTACTTGCTGATATTCTTCTAGATATTCAAAACTATTAATTCCTTTAAAATAATCTGCTAGAAACATTTTTGCGATATTAGATACATCATTATATTCTGATACATAAGCCCCATAAATTTTCTTTTTTATTCTCTCAAATTCTTCTTGCTTAATTCCCTCTTTCGTGTATTGCTTTATTGTTTGTTTTATTTCTTCATACACTTTAGTAGGGTCTTTTGATTGTCCTGAGATAAGCGGATGAGCATATTGTTCTGAAAATTCATAAGAGAGTTCTGGTTCTGCTAATAAAAGTCCTTGTTCATACAACTTTTGATATAATTGTGAGCTTTTTCCGATTAATAAATTTAGTAAAATTTCAATTGCTATATGTTTTTTTACTAATTCTTCTGGTTTTGCTACTATATCTTTCCACCCTATTACAAACAAAGGGTTACTTACTTCCATTTCTACTTCTAACTTCTCTTTTGCAATCTGCTTTTTCTCTTCTGGATAAATTCGCTTAATTTCACCTTGCTCTTCATTGTTTTTTATTCTCTTTTTTATTTTATCTATCATTTTGTCTGGTTCAAATTCTCCACAAAGTACAATTGCCATATTAGAAGGATGATAAAAAGTATGATAGCAATCATATAAAATTTCTGGAGTAATTTTATTAATTGATTCAATTGTTCCTGCAATATCAATATTCACCGGATTATTTTGATATAAGCATTTTAAAGCATTCATATATACTACTGTAGAAGGGTCATCATCATACATGGTAATCTCTTGACCAATAATCCCCTTTTCTTTTTCCACATTTTCTTTCGTAAAATAAGGACTTTGAACATAATCCATTAATACATCAAAAGCCTCTTCAAATTTATCTGTACATTCAAATAAATAAGCGGTATGGTCATTTGTTGTATATGCATTTGCATCTACCCCTAAAGCAGATAATGTGTCTAAACTATTCGTACCATCTTCTTGTTCAAACACTTTATGTTCTAAAAAATGAGCCACCCCATCTGGAATTCTCTTTTCTTCCTTTCGCCCGGGTATAATAAAACAGTTATCAATAGAACCAAAATGAGTTCCATAAATAGCATATTTTTTATTTCTCCCTTCTTTCGGAATTACCATAATGGTTAAACCATTGGGAAGCTTTTCAATATAAAGCTTCTCCTTTACTTTACAGTTTTCTATTATTTGCATATTTCCTCCCACCACGACACAAAATTTTACACATTTTTCTCTTCTAATTTCTCAAAAAATAAATCATATTAATCTGAATTTTATCTGCTAACTGTTTTACTTCTTCTTTTGTAACCTTTTCTATCTCATTTGCATATAACTCCGGATTTAGTCCGCTTCCAGCTAATTCTTGTCCTAGATAATACGAAATTTCAGTATCTTGTTCATCTCCAATTCCTTTAATTGTTGAGATAATAAAATTTTTAGCATTATTTAAATCATCATCTGTAAAATCCCCTTGTTTCATTTCAGTTAATTGTTGCTCGATAAGTTCTACTGCCTTTGAATAGTTATCCACTTCAATTCCGCAACGAATAAAAATATTATTCTTTTGTCTTACATATCCAGAAGAAGCAGTATAAGCTAAGCTTTCTTTTTCTCTAACATTTTGAAACATTTTAGAATTCGGAGTACCACCTAAAATCGCATTATATACCAAAGCAACATGTTTTGACCTTGCAGAAGTATCTTTTACATCTAGTCCTAAAACCAATTTACCTTGTGCCACATCCATTTTTTCTTCTACCGTCTGAATTTCCTTTGTTTGTTTTTCTTCTGTCTGCTCATTGTTAATAATATATTCTGCCTTTCTTTGCTTCAATTGTTTTATTTGTTCATTTTCTTTTATCAGTCCTTCTTTTACTGTCCCAGAAAGAAAAATATCAATTTTACATTCCTGAATAAATTTCTGATAGTAGGAATATAGGGTTTCTGGAGTAATTGATTCTAAATCTTCAATATAACCATATTTGTATAATCCATAAGGCTCATTTTGATACATCTGCTCAATACATCTTTCTAATGCATAAAATGCCTTATTATCGATTTTACCATTAATAATTTGAATTAAATTTTGCTTTTCTCCCTCTACATATTCCTTTTTAAAAGCATTTTTTTCTACTAATGGTTCAAATAAAATTTCAAATAAAGTATTGATGCTTTCTTTTAATAGTTCTTCTTTCTCTGGAAGAAATTCTTCTTTTAACGATTCTAAATAAAATTTTAATACATGATTATCTCCCGTTTTTTCGATTCCTCCATCAAAAGAAGCACCATACATTTGCTCTAGTGTTTTACTAATCTCTTCTTGAGAAGGCATTTTCTTACATCCTCTTCTAAGAACAAGTGTTAATAACGTATCTAATGTTACGGTTTGTCTTTTTAATGGCACCGTTAAAAAAACTGCCATTAAATTGGTTTTAAATTTTTCATTTTCAATGGTATGGAGAGTAATTCCTTCTTTTATTTGCTCTTTTTTATAATTCATAAAATCTCCTCTCTTTTCCTTCTTTGTATTAGTATGTTATTCTTTAAAGTAATTTATTCAATTCCTTTTAATTTGTTTCATAAATATAAAAAATACCGATTTCTCCTATTAGACTATAATGATTCTCAATATAATTACGTATTTTTTTTGATTCTTGATAATGTGGTTTTTCTTTTCGAAGCAAAATAAGACTATTTTTTAAATTTTGAATAGTATGAAGCATTCTTTCTTCTCCACGATACCCCATATTACCCATAAATGGTAAATCCATTGCTCCATAATTAAGTCCTACTGGAATATTAAATAATGCTGCATCTGGTGAAAAGATGATTACTTCTTTTGTATTTTTTTCTCGATACTGTACTAGTTCTTCTTGTGCCTTTTCTATTTCTTCAGAAACAATCCCTCCCCAAAATGGTTCTGAGTAATTATATGGATAAGTTTGGTCCATTATTTTTTCTATCCATTGAATCGTAAAAGCTAAAGAAGCACCAATCGATAGTAAAACAAGTGTAATATTAGTGATTATCATAATTTTACTACTTATTTTTAATTCTTTGAATAAAATAGATAAAATATAAACAAAAAGAATGACACAAATAAGACATGCTATTTTAACATGGTATTGATTACTAATTGGAACCATTATCATTAAACTTGGAACACCAAATCCTAACAGTAAATCTATCTTTACTTTTTCTTCTAATAACTTTATATTTTTATTATAGTGTAAAAAACAGATTATAGAACCTATAATTAGGATAATACAAACACCGAAAAGAATTTGGTCTACTTCTCCTATTAAATTATGCATTCCAAACTCTCGTAATCCTAATACTGCATAATCTATAAAAGAAAACAAATTCCCACTACACCATAACCCGAATAGAAAAATTAGGATAAAAAAGCCTAAAACAAATAATTGTTTTACACATTCTACTATTCTTTTTTTATTGGTTTGATATAATACTACATTACTAATGCACAAACCAATTACATACCAAAATCCAATATTTTGCTTTGTTAGAAAAATCAAAAAAGCGATACATCCTTGCACAAGCCAATAAAAAGGTGATTTTCCTCTGTCTTTCAAAGTGTAAACAACACCAACTAAATAAAATACCATTGCTAGTACATTGTAATTAGCTCCACCTGGAATCGTCTGAATTAGAAAAAAATAAATAATACATAAAGCAAAAAATGCTTTTTTCTTGTCTTTTAATAGTTGTTTTAGCAAACTATAAATTACTACAAAAAAAGCGGTATAAATCAGAATATTATAGATACGGAAGACAAATAAATTGGCTCCTAATAACTGAAAAATACCTTTTCCTAATAACACAAAAAAAGGGGTAATAATAAGATTCATATCTGTATAAAGTGTATACCCCTGATAATATTTTAATACATTATGAAAATTCCAAATTTCATCTCCTGTCCCTAAATTAACATCTAAAGAGTATCCCATTACCATTCCAACTATAAGAATTGCCACCCATAAACTATCTTGTTTTTTTAATTTTTCCATCTTTTTTTATCCTAACAATTTTTTAACAATTTGGCTTATTTGCTTTCCATCCGCTCTACTTCCTATTTTTTCTTTTGCTCGTTTAATTACCATTCCCATATCTTTTATAGAAGTAGCTCCTACGTCTTGTATCATTTGTTGTACTTGCACTTCTATTTCCTCTATAGATAGTGGTTTTGGTAAGTACTCCTGCAAAACTAAAATTTCCTCTTGTATATTATGAATTAGCTCTTCTCTTCCACTTTTTTCATAATCTTGTAAGGAATCTTTTCTCTTTTTTACTTCTTTTGCCATAACAGCTAAAATTTGTTCTTCTGTCAATTCTACTTTCTCATCTTTTTCTTTTTGTAAAATAGCTGCTCTTACCATTTGAATTACATTTTTTCGAATCGTCTGTTTTTCTTTCATGCTTTGTTTCAAATCTTGTAATAACTGTTCTTTTAACATATTTATCTTTCCTTTCTTTCACTAGAAAAGGAGCATCGCTCAATGAATCCTTCAATTGACCATGCCCCCTTTTATATGTAGATTAAAATTTTCTTTTTCTTGCCGCCTCTGATTTCTTTTTTCTTTTTACACTAGGCTTTTCATAATGCTCTCTTTTACGTACTTCTTGTAGAACACCATTTCTAGCACATTGTCTCTTAAATCTTTTTAGAGCATCTTCTATATTTCCATTATTTACTTTTACTTCTGACATTATTATTCCCCTCCTTCCGACATCTAACACAAGTATGTGGAATTTTTCCGGAAGTATACAAGTACAATTAATAAATACATTGTCACTTCTTTTGCATGTTTCTTATTATACCGAAACTGGTGGAAATTGTCAATACAAATCATCAAGATAAAAAAGATGTAAAGAAATTTTGCTTCTTTACATCTTTTATTTTAAATTGCTAATTGAATTATTTTTTCTTCCTCTAAATATTTCTGCACATCAATAATTCTTTGATTTTCTGAACCTCGAAATTTTAAAGTAGGATTTTTCTTACTTTCTATAAATCTACCATCTACTAAAACATCAATATTTTCTAAACATTCTTTCGTATAAATGTCTTGTCTACTCATTAACTCTTCAATTGTATAGCCAGAATAACACCACACATTAAAATTAGGCTTTCTTTGTTTTACTGTTTTAATAAAATCTAATACTTCTGGTATATTTTCCTGGCAAAGTGGTTCTCCCCCACTAATGGTTATTCCTTTTAAGATAGTATTTTCCTCAATCTTTTTTACTATTTCTTGCTTTTCAAATTTTTCCCCATACCTAAAATCTTGTGCTTCTTTATTATGACATCCAGGACAATGGTGCGGACAACCACTAACAAATAAGACAGCTCTCCAACCTAGTCCATTTGAAATACTTTCATCATAAAAACCTGCCATATTCATATTTTACGCCTTCTTTCTTTAGGCTCCTTTTACTCCAGAACCCTTTCCTACTCCATGTGTTACACGGTCATGTAATTCTGCTAATTTTCCATTATTCCAACGTGATGTCGTTCCTACTAAATATCCTGTAATTCTTTGAATTGTATCAATATTCGTTCCACCACACATTGGACATTTTGTAAGCTCCGCATCTGCATTCTCAAATCCACATTCCAGACATCTTGACCTAGTATGGTTAACAGAGCCATATCCCATATCATATTTATCCATTAAATCTACCACTGCTTCAATCGTATCTGGATTATGTGTAGCATCTCCATCTAGCTCAATATAGAAAATATGTCCTGCTGCTGTTAATTTGTGATATGGTGCTTCAATTTTAGCTTTATGCTCTGCCGTACATTTATACCATACAGGAACATGATTACTATTGGTATAATAATCTCTATCTGTTACTCCTAATATTGTTCCATAATCTCTACGGTCCATCTTGGTAAATCTTCCTGATAATCCTTCTGCCGGAGTAGCAAGTATAGAATAATTCAAATCATAGCGGTCTGAATATTGGTCACACCATTCTTTTAATTGAGTAATAATTTCAACTCCTAATTCTTGTGCTTCTTCCGATTCCCCATGATGTTTTCCGGTAAGAATGGTTAATGCTTCTGCTAATCCAATAAAGCCTATACTTAATGTTCCATGTTTTAAAACAGATTCTACTTTATCGGTTGGTTTTAAGTTTTCACTTCCTTCCCATAATCCAGACATTAACATTGGGAATTGTTTCGCAATTGCTGTACATTGAAATTTATATCTGTCATATAATTGTCTTGCTGCTACATCACTATATTGTTCTAATTTTTGCATATAAATTTTCTTAACAGCTTTTTTGTATCCTGCTGTCATAGAAACTTGACTTCCTCTTCCTAGTTCAAACTTTAATCCTAATTTTTCTTGTGCCTCATAAGCAGACTCAATGGCAAGTCTTACTAAATTAAGAGTAGTAAAAGATAAATTTCCTCTTCCAATAGAAGTATCCTCACCATGCCTATCATTAAAGACTCTGGTTCTACATCCCATAGTAGCACATTCATAAATATATCGATTTGGGTCTTCTTGCTTCCACTTTGGATGTTGGTTAAAGGAGGCATCTAAATTAATAAAATTAGGGAAAAATCTTTTTGCTGTCACACGGCATGCTAATTTATATAAATCATAATTTGGGTCTTCTGGTAAATAATTTACACCTTTTTTCTTTTTCCAAATTTGAATTGGGAAAATTGGTGTTTCGCCATTTCCTACCCCTCTTTCTGTAGAAAGTAACATTTCTCGAATAATACATCTTCCCTCTGGAGAAGTATCTGTTCCATAATTAATAGAACTAAATACAACTTGATTTCCCCCTCTAGAGTGAATGGTATTCATATTATGAATAAAAGCTTCCATAGATTGATGTACACGATTTACTGTATTGTTAATTGCAGCTTGTATATCCCTTTTCTTTCCTTCTAGGCCTTTTAACTCTTTTTTGATATAGTCTGTTGGTTGGTAATCATATAAATCAGATAAGTCTTTATCTAATAATTCTGCTACTTTTTTCACTTCTTCTTGAAAGGTCATTTTCACATAAGGAGCTAAATAGTAATCAAAAGCTGGAATAGCTTGTCCTCCATGCATTTCATTTTGTACTGTTTCCATTGAAATACAGCCAATAATACTTGCTGTTTCAATTCTTTTTGCTGGTCTAGAAGAACCATGTCCTGCACGGAACCCATTCTTTAAAATCTTATCCAATGGGTGTTGCAAACAAGTTAAACTTTTGGTGGGGTAATAGTCTTTATCGTGAATATGAATATAACCACCTTTTACTGCCTGTCTTGCTTCTGGTGAAAGTAAAAAATCATCTACAAATGGTTTTGTCGTCTCACTTGCAAATTTCATCATCATACCAGCTGGTGTATCTGCATTCATATTTGCATTTTCTCTTGTTACTTCATTTGCTTTTGCTCCAATAATATCTAAAAATACTTCTCTTGTTTTTGATTTTCTTGCTACATCACGGTTATAGCGATATGTAATATAGCTTTGTGCTACTTCTTTTCTAGAAGATGCCATTAATTTCTTTTCTACCGCATCTTGAATTTCATAAACAGAAACCTGGGTTTTATCTTCTAGCTGTCTTTCTACACTCTGTGCTATTTTATTGGCTAAGTCAATATCGACTCCTGCAGGAGTATGTGACATCGCCATTGTTATTGCTTTTACAATCCTTTCTATATTAAATTCTGCAATTCTTCCATCTCTTTTGATTACTTGCATAATGAGTCCCCCTTTTAGATTTGTTTTTGATTTAACTGCATTTTATCGATTTGATTTTATAATGTCAAAGTTAGACTTTTTATGTTGATTGTGTTATCTTTTATGGATACTTATAGCACTTCCACGTTTTTTTCCATTTTTTCTCACTTTTAGTTTTATGTATACCAATATAAAAAAAGACTCCTCTCTAAGTTTTCGAGGAATCCCTTTTCTTATATTACATTTATATTACATTTTTATTACATTTCTCACTATTGATAATGATTATCATTTATTCTTTATCTTCTTTTTCCTTATTTTATAGGCATTTTAGCTTTTTTTCTTATTTATTTCAAAGTATTCTATTTTTTCTTTTTTAAGTTGTTTGTTTCAAATTATTAATTCTTTTTATAAAAGTCTTTTATGGAGTTTAATAGTTACTAAAATATTTGTTCTTTTTTTGCTATCACAAAAAAAGAACAAGTACCTAAAAAAGCATCTTTATCAGATGCTTTTTGTTTATTCTCCAGCAAAAATTTCATCAAATTCTTCACCAGTAATTTTTTCTTTTTCTAATAAAATTCCTGCTACTTTATGAAGTTTATCAATATGGTCTTTCAATATTGTGGATGCATGCTCGTAAGCACTATCTACAATTCTTTTTACTTCTTCATCAATAATAGATGCTGTTTCTTCAGAATAGCCCTTCTCTTGAGCAAAATCTCTTCCTAAAAAGACTTCTTCTTGGTCAGAACCAAAAGCAATTGTTCCAATTCTATCACTCATACCATATTTGGTAACCATTCCTTTTGCAATTTTAGTAGCTCTTTCAATATCATTACTTGCACCAGTAGAAATATCATTTAAGATTAATTTTTCAGCTACACGTCCACCTAATAACGATACAATGTTTTCTTCCATTTCTGTTTTAGACATAAAAGATTTATCTTCTGTTGGACGATACATCGTATATCCACCAGCCATTCCTCTCGGTACAATCGAAATTTCATGTACTGCATCTTGTGTTGGTAAAAATCTACTTACTACAGCATGACCTGCTTCATGATAGGCTACTAGTTTATTTTCCTTTTCACTTCTTACTCTTGTCTTTTTCTCTGGTCCCATTGTTACTTTAATCATCGCATCTTCTATTTCTTTCATGCCAATGACATCTAGATTTCTTCTAGCTGCAAGTAGAGCAGCCTCATTTAATATGTTTTCTAAGTCTGCCCCCGAAAAACCAGAGGTATTTCTTGCAATTGTTTTTAAGTCTACATCATCTGCTAATTTCTTTTTTCTAGAATGAACTTCTAAAATTTGCTCTCTTGCTTTTACATCTGGTGCAGAAACGACAATTTGTCTATCAAATCTTCCTGGTCTTAGTAATGCTTTATCTAATACATCTGGTCTATTAGTTGCTGCTAAAACAATAACACCTTCATTGGTACCAAATCCATCCATTTCTACTAATAATTGATTTAAGGTTTGTTCTCTTTCATCGTGTCCACCACCAAGACCTGCACCTCTTTGACGTCCTACTGCATCAATTTCATCAATAAAGATAATACATGGTGCATTCTTTTTTGCTTCTTCAAATAAATCTCTGACACGAGACGCACCTACACCAACAAACATTTCTACAAAATCAGAACCACTGATAATAAAGAAAGGGACGCCAGCTTCTCCTGCAACGGCTTTAGCTAGAAGTGTTTTTCCTGTTCCAGGAGGTCCTACTAATAATACTCCTTTGGGAATTCTTGCTCCCATATCAGTAAATTTCTTTGGTGTTTTTAAAAATTCTACAATTTCTTGTAATTCTTCTTTTTCTTCATCTACACCTGCTACATCCTCAAAGGTAATTTTGGTTCTTTCTACGTTATTTATCATTCTTGCCTTACTTTTTCCAAAAGACATGGTTTTATTTCCGCCTTGTGGATTACTATTCATGATTAAAAACCAGAATACAAGGAAAATAATGATAATACCAAATGGTGTTAATAAGCCTAAAATGGTAACAAAAATAGATTGTGATTTTTCACTTAATGTAAAGCTTCCCGTTTTTAATCCTTCATTTGCATAATTGATAAAACTTTCCATATTAGGAATATTTACTTCTTTTTTAATATTTTGACCTTTTAATTCTACATAGGCTTTTGTTCCATCTGCCTGAATTTCTATATTTGTTACTGAACCATTTTCCATATTTGCAATTAAATCGGAATAACTCATCTTATTTCCAGAGTTATCCATAATTGAGGTTAATAACACAATAAAAATCACACCTATAATTAGCCACATAGCAAGTGTTTTAATTCCGTTTTTCAATTCTATTTGCCTCCTTATTTTTCTCCCCAATTTACTTATTGGACTATACCATATCTATTTTTTCTTTTCAATAGTTTAGAGAAAAGTTTTTTTCTAAAAACCTTGTCCCTCAAAGGTTTTCTTACGGATACTCATTCTAGCACGAAAAAAAATATTTTTCCTTTGTTTACCAATATTTTGGTATTCTTATTTGGTGTCAAATACTTATTTCCGATATTGTTTTGGCATAATACAAGAATATCTTCTAAATGTACTTTTGCAATATTTCTAGAAGAAAAAAATAATTTACTAACAGTATAGAGAATCAATCTTTTTCTTATTACTTCTTCTTGCTTATTAAACAAAGATAAATCTAGGATAATCTCCTTGTTACTTTCTGCTAGTACAACTTGGTTATAAATAGTATGAACATAATTTTCTAAAAAATTCTGTTCTTGGGTGACTATTTCAGATAAATCCGTTATTGCTCTTAAAAAATTAGGATTAAACTCTTTTTGTAAAAGAGGAATTAGCTCATTACGAATTCGATTTCTAGTATATTGATTGTCAAAATTACTAGCATCTATTTTTGGGTTTAACTTTTCTTTTTGGCAATATTGTTCTATCTGTTTTCTATCTACTTCGATTAAAGGTCGAATATATTTTCCCTCTCTTATCGGTTCCATTCCTTTTAATCCATTTAAGCCACAGCCTCGAATAACATTCATTAAAATGGTTTCTGCCTTGTCGTTTTGATTATGAGCTGTAGCGATTTTATTGGCTCCTACCTTTTGTAATATTTCTTCAAAAAAGCGATATCTTTCTTCTCTTCCTGTTTCTTCTATTCCCTTTTTTCTAGCTTTGGCTATTTTAGGTATATCACACACTTTTACATAACAAGGTATTTGGTAATTGGCACAATACTCTTGTACATATTTTGTTTCTTCTTGTGCTTCTTTACGAATCGCATGATTAACATGAGCTACTGTTAACAAAAAAGACAGGCCCTTTTCTGTTTGTTTTCTTATTTGATTTAATAAATGAAGTAAACACATAGAATCCGGTCCACCTGATACACCAAGTACAATGTGGTCTCCGGATTCAATCAAATGATATTTTTCAATGGTTTTTAAAACAATTTGTTTCATTTTATACTTATCCTTCTCGATATCGATCAATATTCGCAAATTTTGTGTAATTTCCAAGCCATAATAATTCTACCGTTCCTGTTGAACCAGCACGATGTTTTGCAATAATCACTTCTGCTATGTTCTTTTTTTCGCTTTCTTCATTATAATAATCATCACGATATAAAAACATAACAATATCCGCATCTTGCTCAATCGCTCCTGATTCACGAAGGTCAGAAAGCATTGGTCTATGGTCTGGTCTTTGTTCTGGTGCTCTTGACAATTGAGAAAGTGCAATCACGGGAACATTAATCTCTTTTGCTAAAATCTTTAAAGAACGGCTAATTTCTGAAATCTCCTGTTCACGGCTTCCTCCTCTTTTATTACTTCCTTGTACCAATTGCAGATAATCAATTATCACTAATCCAATATTTTTTTCTAATTTTAACTTCCTACATTTTGCTCGTATTTCCATAATAGAAATACCAGGTGTATCGTCAATATAAATTGGTGCTTCGGATAAAGGACCTATGCTAGAGGCAATTTTAACCCAATCTTCTTCCTCTATTTTTCCGGTTCTTAATTTATTACTATCTACCATTGCTTCACTACATAAAATTCTGTTTACCATTTGTTCTTTTGACATTTCTAAACTAAATACGGCTACTGGAACATTGGATTTTACAGCTGCATAAGAAGCAATGTTTAAGGCAAAAGCAGATTTTCCCATAGCAGGTCTTGCCGCTATCAAAATCAAGTCCGAATTATGAAGTCCTGCTGTTTTATAATCCAAATCAGAAAATCCAGTTGGTACACCGGTAATATGCTGTTTTTGGTTATATAGCTGTTCTAACTGAGAAAACGTATCTACTAAAATATCTTTAATTGGTACATACCCTTTTTGGTTACGATTTTGTATAATGCCAAAAATCTTCTTTTCTGCATTATCCATAATATCTTCTACATCTTCTGTGGGAGTATAACCAAGTTCAATAATTTCATTTGCTGTTTTAATTAGACTTCTTAAAATTGCCTTTTCTTCTACAATGTGAATATATTTTTGTACATTGGCTGTTGTTGGTACTTTTTCTGGAAGCTGTGCTAAATATTCTAGCCCTCCTATTTTATCTAATTTTCCCATAGAAGACAACTCTTCTTTTAAGGTAATAATATCAATTGGCTCAGAACGATTATATAGGGCTAAAATTGCTTCATAAATTGCTTTGTCATCTTCTCGGTAAAACGCTTCTGCTTTTAATACTTCAATCGCCGCAATAACTGCATCTTTATCCATTAGCATACTTCCTAATACGGCTTGTTCTGCTTCTATATCATGTGGTGGAACTTTTCCTAATTCCATTTTCTTTCCTCCCATTTTATTGCGGTATAATATCTATTTTTAATTTTCCTACTACACCATCATATAGCTTAATTGTAATTTCTTGGGTTCCAATCGTTTTTATGGTTTCTTTTAATTCTATTTTCTTTTTATCAATTGTAATATTATATTGGGAAGAAAGGTTATCTGCAATTTCTTTGGCTGTTACTCCTCCAAAAATTTTTCCGTTTTCCCCTGCTTTTACAGAAATTTTCAATAAAATTCTACTTATTTTTTGTGCAATTTCTTTGGCTTGTTCTTTTTCTAAACCTTTCTTATGCTCAAAAGATGCTTGTTTTGCCTTTAGTTTATTTCTATTTTCGTCGTTTGCTTCTACTGCCATTTTTTTAGGAAGTAAATAGTTTCTAGCATATCCATCACTAGCATTCAAAATTTGGTCTTTTTTTCCTACCCCTTTTATATCAGTTAATAAAATTACTTTCATGATTTCTACCTCCTATTTCATACCGTCACTATTGTATACCAAATCCGGCTATTTTTCAAGTTTTTCTAGAAAAAGCAAAAAAGAGAAAAGTTTATTTTCCTTTTCTCTTTTCTTTTTTAACTATTAATTTCTGTAAAATATTCATTAATACGAATAATTAATTCTTGTTTTACCTCTTCTAATGTCATTCCTTCTACTTGGGCACCAGCTAATGTAATGTGTCCTCCTCCTCCTAGTTTTTCTAGGATAATTTGGACATTAATATCTCCAATAGAACGTCCACTAATGCATACTTTATTTCCCATATTACCAATTACAAAAGAAGCCGTAATATCCGAAATAGTAAGTAGTTCATCTGCTGCTTTTGCACAAATAATCCCTGCATTTTTACTTTCTTCTTCATAGGTAGAAATAGCAATCGTATGATTGACAATTTCTGCTCTTCTTACAATTTCAGAAATGAGATTATAGCTTGCTAAATCACTCTGAAACCATTTTTTTACTTTTATAATATCCACTCCACATCGTCTTAAATAAGCTGCTGCTTCAAAGGTTCTTACTCCTGTTTTAAACGTAAAATTTTTAGTATCCATCATAATTCCTGCATATAACGCTTCTACCTCAATGGTTTTTAATTTTAGTTTGGTATCTGCATATTGCAAAATTTCTGTTACTAATTCTGCGGCAGAAGAAGCATACACTTCTTGAAAAGTAAGAATAGAATGGTCTATATAATCTGTACTTCTTCTATGATGGTCAATAATGACTATTTTACTTGTTTTTTCTAATAATTCTGGAACTTCTACATAACTTTTCTTGTGAGTATCTACAATGATTAATAAAGTTTCATTACTTATTTTAGACAATGCCTCATCTTTTCCCATCATGGCATCTTTGTCTTCTTCGTCTTTTGCTAAATCTTCTAAAAAGGGTTGCAATGTCATACCAAATGTAGTGTTAACAATATGAGCTTCTTTTCCAATACTTTTGGCTAATCGATAAATTCCCAAACTAGAACCCATGCAATCAATGTCTCCATTAGAATGTCCCATAATCAAAACATCTTTTGCCTCTGCTATTAGTTCTTCTAATGCATGAGCTACAATACGTGCTTTTACTTTCGTTCTTTTTTCGACCTCTTGTGCTCTTCCACCAAAGAATGCATATTTCTCATTTTCACGAATGACAGCTTGGTCTCCACCACGTCCCAAGACAATATCCATACTAGATAAAGCAGATTTATATTTTTTATATTCAGAATCCCCTTCTGTAGAAATAGCAATACTTAGTGTTAATTGTAATTTTCCTTCTATTTCTATTTCTTTAATCGTATCTAAAATACTAAATTTACTCTCTTTTATCTTCTCTAAATACTTATTTTCAAAGAAATAGACAAATGTATCACGGTCGGATTTAACAACCACTCCTTCTGTTTCAGAAGCCCAATCATAAAGTATCTTTTCAATTTGAGCAATTACTTGTGGTCTTTTTTCGGTTGCAATTCTTTGCATAATTTCTTCATAATTATCAATCATGATAATCCCAACACACAATCTAGAATCGTTATATTTTTGCCTAATTTTGATACTATCTGTCATATTGATAAAATATAAAATAGTCATATATTCATCTTGACTTTTCTTATCACTATTTTTAGATTTTACATATTCTCCTAAAATTTTATAGGTCTTATTCCCAATTTCAATTTGCTTATCAATAGAACGATTTTTGTCTTCTTCTTTTATCTCAATTTCTTGTTTCAATTCTCTCATTACACGGTCTAAGTAAGGTAACATATCAATTTTATCGAACTCATAAACAAACTTAGAACTTTTCCAAACAATATTTCCATCTGTCTCCATAATCACTAATGGAAAAGGTGAATTAATCAGTGTTTTTTTAGCAGTAGAATCCATTGTAAAAGTAAGGTCCTGAATATGTTTAGATAATTCTGAATTTCTTTTATTGTTTGTCCAACCTGCATAAAGTAGAATTAAAATATAGATTAAAATTCCTGGAAAAATTAATTTTGGCTCGTAAATAAAAAGCAGTACCATCAGTATTGCTATTATCCCTAAATATACTTTTGTCCTAGAAATTAATTTATCAAAAAAATTACCGTTTGAGTTTGGCATAAAACAACTCCCTTTTTCTTTCCTTTTCTATTGTACTCTGGTTTACTTCATTTGTCAAGACGGTTAACGTTGGCCTGTTGTCCTTCCTTTTTTCTATTTTCAAAAAATGTCGAATTATGTTGCTGCTATCCTTTTTTTATGATATAATTTGACCAACAGGAGAAATTCTTCTTGTGCACTAACGAGGTCAGTTCGTTAGTATTTCGTACTATTAAACGAATTAGGGGGTTATTATTATGGGATGGTTAATGCAAGATAGTCCCTATCCCGATTCAATCAGCAAACCAAACCGGCTCGCATCTAGGCAGTTCATTGATAGGCAAGTAAGTCTTATAAGAGGCATTCATTACCTCTGTATTTCCTCCAATCCGAATGATTTACTTCTTCATACAATTCCAGTTGTTATGGATATACAAACTCGTTGGATTGACAATGTCGGAAAATTGACTGTAATCCAAGATGGAGCTATTCTTACAGACTCAGATTCTTTTGACTCAAAAAAAGAATCTGTTTTTATCTTTCTACGGGATGGTTCTTTTTTACACACTTATGAGCTTATTTGCTTACCCTGTTCTGAATAACAAAATACAAAAACTCGCTAGTAACTGACCTACTAGCGAGTTTTCTTTTTCGGTTTTACTTTTATTGTGCTTCTGCGGTTTCATCTTGTATTTGTTCTGTATTAATATGAATATCTTTATATTTATCCATACCCGTACCAGCAGGAATTAATTTACCAATAATTACATTTTCTTTTAGTCCAATTAATTCATCGGTCTTTCCTTTAATTGCAGCTTCCGTTAAGACTCTTGTCGTCTCTTGGAAAGATGCTGCTGATAAGAAACTATCTGTTGCAAGAGAAGCCTTTGTAATTCCAAGTAGTACTCTTTTTCCTGTTGCTGGTCTTTTTCCTTCTTTTATTACTTCATTATTTTTATCCTCAAATTCATACATATCAATTAAAGAACCTGGGAACATATCAGTATCTCCGTTATCTTCTACTCTTATCTTTTTAAGCATTTGTCTACCAATAACTTCAATATGTTTATCATTAATATCTACACCTTGATTTCGATATACTCTTTGAACTTCTTGTACCAGGTAGGTATATACCCCTTCTGGACCTTTAATCGCTAGAATATCATTTGGATTTAAAGAACCTTCCGTAATTGGGTCACCTGCTTCAATTTCGTCTCCATCCATTACTTTTAGCTTTGAACCAAATGGAATCGTATAAGTTTTAGAATCTTCTTTAGAAGTAACTGTAACTTCTTTCTTCTTTTTGTTTTCCGAAACAGAAACTCTTCCAGAAATTTCCGCCATAACAGCTAATCCCTTTGGTTTTCTAGCTTCAAATAATTCCTCTACTCTAGGAAGACCTTGCGTAATATCTGCAACACCTGCTACACCACCTGAGTGAATCGTCCTCATAGTAAGCTGTGTACCAGGCTCACCAATTGACTGTGCTGCAATAATACCAACAGATTCTCCAATATTTACTTCATCATGTCTTGCTAATCCCATACCATAACATTTACAACATACACCATGTTTTGCACGGCAGCCAAGTACAGAACGCACTTTTACACGCTCAATTCCTGCTTGCATAATTCGGTCTGCTATTTCTTCTTTAATCATCGTATTGGTATCTACAATAACTTCTCCTGTTTCAGGATGTTTTATATCCTCTACTACATATCTACCAATTAGTCTTTCATGTAATGTTTCTACAATTTGATTTCCATCTTTAATATCTTGCAGAACAATACCATCCTGACTTCCACAGTCTTGTTCTCTTACAATAATATCTTGTGAAACATCTACTAACCTTCTTGTCAAATATCCTGAGTCTGCGGTTCTAAGAGCCGTATCAGATAATCCTTTTCTTGCTCCATGAGAAGAAATAAAGTACTCTAATGGGTCTAGTCCTTCACGGAAACAAGATTTAATTGGAATCTCTACTGCTTTACCAGTTGTACTTGCCATCAATCCACGCATACCAGCAATTTGTCTTAATTGGTTCATGTTACCACGAGCACCAGATTGTACCATCATGAAAATTGGGTTTAAGTCATCAAAGTTTTTCTTCATGGCATCTGTAACATCGTTAGTTGCTTTTTCCCATACCTTTATAACAGATTGATATCTTTCGTTATCTGTAATTAAACCACGTTTATATTGTTTTCTAATTTGTTCAATTTGAGCATCTGCATCTGCTAAAATATCTTTTTTTGCTTCTGGAACTTTTACATCTGCAACAGAGAATGTAATTCCTCCTAATGTAGAATATTTAAATCCAATTGACTTAATATAATCTAGCACTTCTGCTGAATCAGAAAGTCCGTGTCTACGAATTGTCCTTGCTACAATTTCTCCTAATTTCTTTTTCATAACAGGGAAATTAATTTCCAATTCAAAACTAGCATCTGGTTTTGTTCTATCCACAAATCCTAAATCTTGAGGAATACCTTCATTATAGATAATTCTTCCAACTGTTGTTTCAATTTTTTTACTAACTTTTTTACCCTGTATTTCTTTGGTGATACGAACAAAAATCTTAGCATGAAGCCCTACTTCATGATTTTGATAAGCCATAACCGCTTCATCTTTATCAATAAAGTACATTCCTTCTCCTGGTTCTCCTTCTACTACCATTGTTAAGTAATAGCTCCCTAACACCATATCTAGGGTAGGAACAGTAACTGGATTTCCATCTTGTGGCTTTAACAAGTTATTAACAGAAAGCATTAAAAATCTTGCCTCAGCTTGTGCTTCTGGTGATAAAGGAACATGGATTGCCATTTGGTCACCATCAAAATCGGCATTAAAAGCAGTACAAACTAATGGATGTAATTTAATTGCTCTTCCTTCTACTAACACTGGCTCAAAAGCTTGAATACCTAATCTATGTAAAGTAGGAGCACGGTTTAATAAGACTGGGTGGTCTTTAATAACATCTTCTAATATCTCCCAAACCTCTGGTCTTAATCTTTCTACCATTCTTTTTGCATTTTTAATATTGTGAGCAATACCACGTCCAACTAATTCTTTCATAACAAATGGTTTAAATAACTCTACTGCCATTTCTTTTGGTACACCACATTGATAGATTTTAAGTTCTGGTCCTACTACGATAACAGAACGTCCTGAATAGTCTACTCTCTTACCTAATAGGTTTTGTCTAAATCGACCTTGTTTTCCCTTTAATAAATCGGATAGAGATTTTAAAGGTCTATTTCCAGCACCAGTAACAGGTCTTCCGCGTCTTCCATTATCTATTAAAGCATCCACTGCTTCTTGAAGCATTCTTTTTTCATTTCTTACAATAATTTCTGGTGCCCCTAATTCTAAAAGTCTTTTTAAACGGTTATTTCGATTAATCACTCTACGATATAAATCATTTAAATCAGAAGTTGCGAATCTACCACCATCTAATTGAACCATTGGTCTTAGTTCTGGCGGAATAACAGGTACTACATTCATTATCATAGATTCTGGTCGATTACCAGATAAACGGAAAGATTCAATCGTATCTAGTCTTTTTACTAATTTTACTTTCTTTTGTTCGCTTGCTTTTTCTATTTCTTTTTTTAGTTTCGCAGATAACTTATCTAAATCTACTTCTTCTAGTAGTTTACGAATTGCTTCTGCTCCCATTTCTGCTTTAAAAGAACCTTTTCCATATTTTTCTACTGCTTCTGTATACTCTTTTTCCGATAATACTTGTGTTTTGATTAGACCTGAGGTTCCCTTATCTGTAACGATATAAGAAGCAAAATAAATAACTTTTTCTAAATTTCTTGGTGAAATATCTAGTGTAAGAGCAATTCTGCTTGGTATTCCTTTAAAATACCAAATATGGGCAACTGGTGCAGCAAGTTCAATGTGTCCCATTCTTTCTCTTCTTACTTTTGCTTTTGTCACTTCTACTCCGCAACGGTCACAAACAATCCCTTTATATCTTACTCTTTTATATTTTCCACAATGACATTCCCAATCTTTGGTTGGCCCAAAAATTCTCTCACAAAACAAACCATCTTTTTCTGGTTTTAATGTCCTATAATTAATTGTTTCTGGTTTTTTGACTTCTCCTTTTGACCATTCTCTTATCTTTTCATCAGAAGCTAAACCAATTTTGATTTTCTCGAATGTATCTAATTCGTCCACTTTTTTTCCCCCTTGAATTTGGTTTTGGGTGCTCTTAATGTTTTTTTCTTTTTTCACACCGCTGCACAATTCCCTACTGCATAAAGAAAAACTTTATTAAGTTTGCTATTTAATTTTTCGGAGGGACTATTTACTAGCCCTCTTATTTACTCTTCCTCATCATCGATTAAATCATTATCATTTAATAAATTGTCTTCCGCTAAATCATTATCAAAAATGTCATCTTCTTCAAGTAAATCTTCTTCCTCAAATAAGTCATCACTTTCTTCGATTAAGCCTTCGTCTATGTCTGCTAAATCTATGGTTTCTTCATCATCTGCAATATAACCCTCTTCAAGCTCTTTTTCTAGCAAAATTTCTTGCTCTTTTTTCTGTTTTTCTAAATTAAAATCGATACCCTCATCAATATTTTCTTTTAGTTCAATTTCTTTATCGTCTTTTGCATATAGTCTAACATCTAAACCTAAAGATTGTAATTCTTTGACTAATACTTTAAAGCTCTCTGGTACTCCTGGTTCTGGTACATTTTCCCCTTTTACAATTGCTTCATAGGTTTTTACTCTTCCTACGACATCATCTGATTTTACAGTTAACATTTCTTGTAGGGTATGAGCTGCCCCATAAGCCTCTAATGCCCAAACTTCCATCTCTCCAAAACGCTGTCCACCAAATTGTGCTTTACCTCCAAGAGGTTGCTGTGTAACCAAAGAGTATGGACCAGTAGAACGAGCATGAATCTTGTCATCTACTAAATGATGTAATTTTAACATATACATTACACCAACTGTAATTGGATGGTCAAATGGTTCTCCTGTTCTACCATCATAAAGAGTTGTTTTTCCATCTGGGCTATTACCTGATTTTTCTAATAATTCTGTAATTTCTTGTTCTGATGCACCATCAAATACTGGTGTCGAAATTTTCCATCCTAACGATTTTGCTGCCATTCCCAAATGCACTTCTAATACTTGCCCTAAATTCATACGAGAAGGAACACCAAGTGGATTTAATAAAATATCAACAGGTGTGCCATCTGGCATAAATGGCATATCTTCTTCTGGAAGAATACGAGAAATAACACCTTTGTTACCATGTCTTCCTGACATTTTATCTCCTACCGAAATTTTTCGTTTTGTAGCAATATAGCAACGAATAATCTGATTTACACCTGGTCCTAATTCATCTGAATTATCTCTTGTAAAGATTTTAACATCTACAATGGTTCCGGCTTCTCCATGTGGCACACGAAGTGAGGTGTCTCTTACTTCTCTAGCCTTTTCTCCAAAAATGGCACGAAGCAATCTTTCTTCTGCTGTTAATTCTGTTTCTCCCTTTGGTGTTACTTTTCCCACTAAAATATCACCTGGTCTTACTTCTGCACCAATACGAATAATACCATTTTCGTCTAAATCTTTTAAACTATCTTCCCCTACATTTGGAATATCTCTTGTAATTTCCTCTGGTCCTAATTTGGTATCACGACACTCACAGTCATATTCCTCAATATGGATAGAAGTATAGACATCTTCTTTTACTAGTCTTTCATTGATTAAGATAGCATCCTCATAGTTATATCCTTCCCATGTTGTAAATGCAATTAACACATTTTTTCCGAGTGCCATTTCTCCATTTTGTGTGGCTGGTCCATCTGCTATAGCATCACCTTTTTTTACCTTTTCTCCTGCTACTACAATCGGTCGTTGGTTAATACAAGTTCCTCCATTGGTCCTTTTAAATTTAGAAAGTTTATGTGTTTTCGTTGTTCCACTTTTATATTTTACTGTAATAGCATCACCTGTTACTTTTTGAACAACACCATCTTCTTGGGCTAAAATTAAAATACCAGAATCTTTTGCAGCTCTATATTCCATTCCTGTTCCTACGATTGGAGAATCCGTTTTTAAAAGAGGAACTGCTTGACGCTGCATGTTAGCACCCATTAATGCTCTTTTGGCATCATCATGCTCTAAGAAAGGAATCATGGCTGCTGCAATAGAAACTAATTGCTTTGGAGAAACATCCATATAGTCTACCATTTCTTTGTCTACTTCAATGATTTCATTGCGGTAACGAACTTTAATTCTATTATTAATGAATTCTCCTTTTTCTGTTAATGGCTCTGTTGCTTCTGCAATATAGTGTCCATCTTCCACATCTGCACTCATATACTCTACTTGGTCTGTTACCGTATGTGTAGTTTTATCAATTTTGCGGAAAGGTGTTTCAATAAAACCATATTCATTAATCGTTGCAAAAGAAGATAATGCTGAGATAAGTCCAATGTTTGGTCCTTCTGGAGATTCAATTGGGCATAATCTACCATAGTGAGTATAGTGAACATCACGTACTTCAAATCCTGCTCTTTCCCTAGAAAGTCCACCTGGTCCTAAAGCAGAAATTCTTCTTTTATGTGTTAGTTCAGAAAGAGGATTGGTTTGGTCCATAAATTGCGATAACTGAGAGCTTCCAAAAAATTCTCGAATCGCTGAAGTAATTGGTTTGGTGTTAATTAAAGTTTGTGGTGTAACAACATCTAAATCTTGAATAGTCATTCTCTCACGAACAACTCTTTCTAATCTTGTTAAACCAATTCTAAATTGATTTTGTAGTAATTCTCCTACACAACGAATACGACGATTTCCTAAATGGTCAATATCATCTACCTCTCCTAATCCATGCTCTAAATTTAATAAGTAACTGATAGATGCTAAAATATCTTCTGTTGTAATATGTTTTGGAACTAATTCATCCATTCTTTCTTCTAGCACTTTATGTAAACTCTCTTTTTCTGTGGTATCCAAAATACTTTTTAAGACTTCATAATTCACCATTTCTTTGAAATGTAAATCATGAATATCAACATCTGTTACAATATGGTGAATATTGACTGTTCCATTTCCTACTACTTTTACCTCTTTGTCTTCTATTTTTACACTAACGGAATTAATTCCCGCATTTTGAATTTCTTCTGCTTTTGCTTGAGAAATCACTTGGTCTTTTTCTATTAAGACCTCCCCTGTTTCTGGGTCGATAATATCTTGATAAGAAATACGTCCTGCAATACGATTAGCCAAACTTAATTTCTTGTTAAATTTATATCTTCCTACTTTTGCTAAATCATATCTTCTTGGGTCAAAAAATAACCCATTAAATAAATTTTTAGCTGCTTCTACCGTCGGAAGTTCACCTGGTCTTAATTTTTTGTATATTTCAATTAAAGCCTCATCTGTTGTTTTAATGGTATCTTTTTGCAATGTTGCTTTTATTTTTTCTTCGTCTCCAAAAAACTCTAGCATTTGTTCATCTGTAACAAGTCCTAAAGCACGTAACAAAGTAGTTACTGGTATTTTTCTCGTACGGTCTACTCGGGTATAAAAAATATCATTACTATCTGTTTCGTATTCTATCCATGCACCACGAATAGGCATAACCGTAGAAGTATATATCTTCTTACCTGTTTTATCAAAACTTTCTGCGTAATAGCATCCTGGAGAACGAACTAACTGACTGACAACTACTCTTTCTGCTCCATTAATAATAAACGTTCCACTGTCTGTCATTAAAGGAAAATCTCCTAAATAGATTTCTTGCTCTTTAATTTCTCCTGTTTCACGATTAATTAAGCGAACTTTAACATGCAACCTAGATGAATAAGTTGCATCTCTTTCTTTTGCTTCTTCTAACGTATATTTCGTTTTGTCTTCCATGTAATAATCGAAAAATTCTAGAACTAAATTTCCGGTGTAGTCGATGATTGGTGAAATATCTTTTAAAACTTCCCCTAATCCCTCTTCTACAAACCAATCATAAGAATCTTTTTGCACTTTAATTAGGTTTGGCATTTCAATATAATCTCCAACCTTTGCAAACGTCTTACGTGATGCCTTCTCATACTTAATGTCTTTTACCAACTTTAATCACCTCAAAAAAAGATTTAAGCAGATTTTGAATAAAATAAATAGGAAACAATTAGAAAGTCCCTCTTGCTATTTATTCTTTTCACACGGTCTGTAATCACTGCTCAATCATTACGTCCCCTATCAAAAAACAAATAGAAATTCCTCTTTCTAATTTACATAAGTTTTTAAATTTGGCAACAAAAAGGTATGTTAACATCTTACTGTTAACCTACCTTCTATTTTTTACTTTCTTCTCTTGTCTATATTATTAATCCTAATCACCTTTTTACCGATTTCAGATTAAGATTTTCTTACGGAAATAAGAAAATCACTATATTAATATAGAATACCATATTGTTTCTTAGCTTGTCAATGCTTTTCTTAGAATTTATGTTCTTTTTCTGTTTTTTCTTTTGCCTGTTGGATTAAACAATATAAATCTGGTTTTTGTTTTTTTAGATTCATCGGTCTTAAGTTCCTATCTGTCCAAGCATGCATCGTAGTTCCTGTATTAATTAACTCTCTTTTACTATATACTTCATAGGCAAAAACAATTCTAGCAGGTGTAAATTTTTCTACTCTTGTTGTTACGATTATCTTTTCTCCATAACAAGCAGGTTTTAAATAATGACTTGTTAACTCTACTAAAGGGGTCATTACTCCTTCCTTTTCCATTTGAGCATAAGTCATGCCAATGTGTTTTGTAAAATCTGTCCTAGCTACTTCATACCAAATTGGATAAACAGAATGATGTACAATCCCCATTTGGTCTGTTTCCGCATATCGAACTTCTATTTCACTTTCAGTCTGCATCCTTTTCCTCCTCTTCTTGTTTCGCTATTGTATCTTTTTTGTATTTTCTTGTCAATATTCTTTAAAAATACTTGTATTTCCTATCAGAATATATTACAATTTGAATAAATTTCTAGGAGGTAGAATATGAAATCAAAAAAGAGTTTTATTGTCCTTCTTGTTACTATTTTTTTATTACTTATACTTCTAATAGGAGGCTATTTTCTTTATTGCTATTTAAAACCAGTAACCATTATTGCTGTAGATAACTCCTTTAAGCTTACGATTCCTGGCAAAATAAAGCTAAAAACAAGAGAATTTACGGATGCAGACTATAAATTAGACCTTTATTCTGTAAAAGACAAAATGTTTCTTAATACTTTATCAATAGAGAAAAAACAAGATCTAGACTTAGAAAAAGTAGTATCCGAAGAAAAATCTTCTCTTTCTGAACAACGTAAAGAGATAAAAGAAGTATCAGAAACACAAAAAATAGACATTCGCGATTATTTAGCTTACCAATATCATTATCAATATTATGAGGAAGATTTTGGAGAAGATGTATATTGCCAAATTGTATGGATTCAAACACAAAATACAATTTATGTTTTAGATTTAGAAGTCGTTATGTCAAATCAAGCAAAATATTTGCCAATTTTCGAACAGATTATTTCTTCTTTTGAAGAAATACATCAGTAATTAACAAGGAGGATGTTATGTTTAACAGTATTGCATTTAAATATCTTGCAACTATTATTATTGGTATGACCCCTATTATTGAATTAAGAGGAGCCATTCCTGTTGCTGTCTTCTCGTTTCACTTATCTTATGTAGAAGCTTTCCTTTTAAGTTTTATCGGAAATATCATTCCTGTTTATTTTATCGTCAAATATATTCGCCCTTTATTTGATTTTTTTGGTAGATGGAAACCATTTCGTATTATTATCGATTGGGCCACACAAAGAGCTACTAAAAAAATAGAGGAAAGCGAAAAGCTTCAAACTTTTGCCGCTTTAGGTCTTTTTCTATTTGTAGCCATTCCGCTTCCCGGAACAGGTGCATGGGTAGGGTCGTTAATTGCCAATTTCTTAGATTTGCCACCTAAAAAAGCGATTCCTCCTATTATTGCAGGAGTATTAACCGCAGGTATTATTATATTAACTGCTACTGCTGTTGCAAATGGAGGAATTCAATATTTACTCCAAAGAGGATAATAAATAGAAGAAGGTATTTCACCAGAAAAACCATTTAAAGAAAGTATCTTTAAATGGTTTTTTATGTACTAAACAAAACAAAAAAGAGGAACCTGTCTTCTTACATTGATGAAGTAACATAAGGAGGGGTTAGAAGACAGGTTCCATTACGGATGACATAAGCTCATCCTAGCCGAGTGTTAACACACCCTAAAATCTTGATACATCCATAATTTACCATAACATTTT
>DBFJJM010000081.1:0-12207 GCA_048393175.1 Candidatus Merdicola sp. | reverse complement strand
GGAAGAAAAAATAGAAAAGTTATTACAAGAAAAACAGATGTTAGGAACACCAAAAAGTTGTCCAGGAGATTACAATAATTATGTAGAACTTGTCATTTCTTTAACCAATGATTGTAATTTAAGGTGTAAGTATTGTTTTGTAGGAGAAAAAAATTTTCAAAGAAAAGTTATTTCGCAAGAGTACATAAATCAAGCAATTGAGGCAGTGGGAACATTAGCAAATAAAAAGCAGAAAAAAGAAATCTTTATTACTTTTTTTGGAGGAGAACCAACTCTTCATCCAGAGTTAATAATGTATTCTATGCAACAAGCAAAAGAGAAATTACAAGGAAAAGAGGTGACGTTTGGAATTACTACTAATGGAGTATTTTCAAAACAAATAGAAGATTTATTAGTGGAAAATAACTTTACAGTTACTATTTCTATGGATGGGCTTCCAAAGTTTCAAGATAAGCAAAGGGTAACCAAAGCCAATACAGGGACGTCCCATTTAGTAGAACAAACCATTAAACGACTAACTAAAAGAGGAATTCGCGTTATTGTCCGCATGACCATTACAAAAGAAATGATTTATGAATTTGAACAGACAATTGATTATTTACACGATTTAGGAGTAAGAATTATTCATTTTGAACCAATGACAATGGGAGGAAGAGCAAAAGAAAATGAGCAAAGTCTGATAAGACCTGAGCCAGAAGAATATGCAGATAAATTAGTAGAAGCAATTGATTATGCAAAGAAAAATAACATGTCTATTATTTCTTCTACTGTTATGAATACCTTTTCACCAGCCCAGTTATTTTGTGATGGTGTCGGAAAAAATAAACTAGCCGTTACCTATGAAGGCGTCTTTTCTTCTTGTTTAGGAGTCCAAAGTAAGAATCACCCGTTAGCAGATAAATTTATTATCGAAAATACTTCGATTGAAGATTGGATGAAGGCAAAATTTCAGCCTTATGTAGAAGATTATGAAAAAAACAATAAATGTCATACTTGTTTTGCCAAATACATATGTGCAGGGGGCTGCCCTTCTAGAAATTTTAATGCTACAGGAGATTTTGAACAAATTGATGATATGCAATGCATTCCAACGAAAAGAGTGTTACATAAATATATTGTTGATTTATATGAAAATTCATATAAATAGCCAGTTTAGATAGAAAGGTAGGTGAAGAAAATGAAATTAGTAGATATTAAAGTTGATACAGAGTTATTAGTAAAAAACATAGAACGATTCTCAGAACAAACATCTGTAAAACGTACTTGTCCAGACTAAAGACAAAGGGGTAAATATATCACTTTAGTTTAGTGATATATTCCTTTTCGCATTTTTATTTGTCGTTTATTTAAGGCAGGAGATACTGAAAGAAGAGATGGTTTCAAAGGAGGTTTTTATGAGATTATCACAAGCAGGATTAGGAGTGACAAGATTAGAAAAGATAGATACACAATTTCCAGCACAAGATATTTTAGTGCAATCTGGTCAATTAGTACAATATGGTGCAGGGCTTTATGCCTATCACCATATTCCTTTAAAATTACAACAAACGATTGAACAAATTGTACGAGAAGAGCTAGCAAAAGCAGGAGCGATTGAAGTTGTTTTGCCTACTTTACAACCCAAAAACATCTGGGAAGAGTCTGGTCGCTGGAATAAGTATGTAGAAGAAGGAACCATGCTAACGGTTTCTACTACAAAGGGGGATTATTGCTTAGCTCCTACAGCAGAAGAAGCAATCGTAGAATTTGCTAAAAAGAAATTAAAATCTCATAAAGACCTACCAACTATTTTATTTCAAATTGGAGAAAAATATCGTAATGAATTAAGAACAAGAGGATTTCTATTAAGAGGAAAAACATTTCCTATGATGGATGCGTATAGTTTTAACAAAGGGCAGCAAGATTTAATTCAATCTTATGAAACAGTAAGAAAGGCATATTTAAACATTTTTGAAAGATTAGGATTAAATGTCATACCGGTAGTAGCAGATAATGGAGCAATTGGAGGAAAAAAATCAGAAGAGTTTATGCTTCTTTCTGAAATTGGAGAGGATACCATTCTTTATGATAGTCAAACAAAAGTAGGTTTAAATACTGAAATTTTAGAAAGAAAAGATTATAGCTCTTATTTGCAAAAAGAGTATGGTATCAAACAAATAGAGGGATTAGAAAAAAGAAAAGCAATTGAACTAGGTCATATTTTTCAGTTAGGGACGAATTATTCAGAAAAGATGAAAGCAAATTATGTCGATGAACAAGGAAATCAAATGCCAATGTATATGGGATGCTATGGAATAGGAATTAGTAGAACGTTAGCTACTATTTATGAAACAAGTGTGATAAAAGATAAAAAGGAAAATCCAATTGGCATTTCTCTTCCTCCTAAGCTTGCTCCTTATTTACTACAAATTATTCCACAAATGCAAAGTGAGGAGAAAACAGCAGAATCAGAAGAGATTTATCAAATGTTACAAGAAAAAGGAATACCAAGTATTTTAGATGACAGACAAAGTAATACAATAGGCAGTAAAATTCGTGATTGTAAAATGCTAGGAACACCTTATATGGCAATTTTAGGAGAAAAACAAAAACTAGGAGAAATTGAAATAGAAGAAACAAAAACTAGTGAAAAAGTAACAATTCTAAAAGAAGAACTAATCACATATTTATCTAAAAATAAGGTTTAAAAAATGGTTATATCGCAAAGAAAAGCAGGATGCAACAGGCATCTTGTTTTTCTTTGCTAGTAGTAAAATAGTAAGAACTATGGTATACTGTAAAAAGTAAAATATTAGGAGGTACTAAATATGAAGCAGGAACTAGTTAGAATGCAATCAATCGATGGAATTGAATTACCAGGAATGTTCTATACGCCAGATAAAAAAACAAATAAAATTGTCATTCATGTACATGGTTTAAGTGGAAATTTTTATGAAAATCCATTTCTAGATGTTTTAGCAAATACCTATACCCAAATGGGATATGCTTTTGTTACTTTTAATAATAGAGGAAGAGAATATATAACAGAAATGATAAAGCAAAATCAGGGTGTCATTCTAGGGAGCTGTTATGAATCATTTGAAGATTGCGTATTAGATATCGAGGGGGTAGTAAATTGGGTAAAAGAAAAAGGATATGATGAAATGATTTTGCAGGGTCATAGTTATGGTTGTAATAAAGTAGTATATTATTATGATAAGAAAAAAGAAGATTGTATCAAAAAAATAGTTTTACTTGCACCTTGTGATATACCAACAGAAGTAGAAACTTATACAGGGAAAAATTATGAAACATGTAAACAAGAAGCAACAAGATTAGTTAAGGAAGAAAAGAAAGAAGAATTAATTGATTTTCCCGTATTTCCAAATGGAAAAATAAGTGCTAAAACATTTTATTATGACTTTTTATATGATGGTAGTTGTGACTTTTTTCGCTACCGAGAAAAGGATGGGAAAAGTGAAATATTAAATAGAATTAACATTCCAGTACTCGTTCTTTTTGGAGATCAAGATGGAAGTGTACTAACCCAGCCGAAAGAAGTGGTTACAAATTATTTACAAAACAATATTGACAAAAGTAAGATTATACTAATAGAAGGTGCAAATCATTCTTTTCTTTCTCATTATGAAGAATTGGCAGAAGAAATAAAAGAAAATTTATAAAAGGATTTAATTGTTATAAAAAAATCACGAAAAAAGGAATACAAAATGTGAAACAAAACTAATAAAACTGAATAAAAATGTTTCACATTTACAAGGGGAAAAAGAATGGAAGAAAAAATGGAAATTATGAATCTTCTTCAAAGTAAACAAATACTTGAGTATGAATTACAATCGCTTACATATGGAACCGTTGAAGTAAGAGAAACAACATAGAAATTAAAACAATTAAATTAACAGAAGAAGAACTTTCTTCAAAAGTGAGCAAAGTATAGACTTTGCAAAAAACATTTAGTAGATACTATTTATAAGCAGGCAATATTAGCGGGAATTGCAACCACATTTGCAGATATACAAAGTATTATTGAAGGTGGAAAAGTATTTTAAGTGATACAAATTTTGTTTTACTATGCGAAATAAACAAAATGGAAAACAGATTTACCTATTGAAAGTGTAATAAAAGAAGGAGAATTTTTTAGAGAATCAATAGAAGAATTTGAATTATTAAATTACTATATAAAAGATACAAGAAAAGAAGATTATTAAAAATATGTAATTTCTGCGAAAAAGCATTTATTGCAAACAATCAAAAGCTGAATATGACACACCACAATGTAAGAATAAAGCTAATGTATATAAGAGTAGAGGAAAAACTATATCTTGGAATGTAAATACATACTGATGATGGAATTTTTGTAAAAATACTATGACAAGATTGAAAAGAATAATAGAATAAAAATTTAACTATGGCACTGAATTTAGGCTGTTTATTCAGTGTCATAATAAAAATAAAAAATTAACCTAATTCACTCCCTAACTATTGATTTGTGGAGCGAATTAGGTTAAAATGTTTTTTGGGGGGGAAAAAAGTATGTTATATAATCATAGTGAAATAAAAAGTAAGTATAAAAGTACTTATCAAATTAGAAAAGCCTTAGAGAATAAAGAAATATATAAAATTGAAAAAGGAATATATTCTGATGTGCCAAGTGTACATTATTTAGATATTATTATGAAAAAATATCCATATGGAGTATTTACTTCTTATTCAGCTTATTATTATCACAATTTGACAGACGTAATTCCAGATAAAATATATTTAGCAACAGATAGAAATAACAGAATGATATCTTCTAATAAAATAAAACAAATCCGTATGAAAGAGGAATTATATAATTTAGGAAAAACCAAGATTGATTATGAAGGGATTAAAATAAATATATATGATAAAGAAAGAATGCTAATTGATTTAGCTAGAAACAAAAATCAAATTGGATATGATTTATACAAAGAAATTATAGCTAGTTACAGAAAACTAGCAAATTCATTAGATACACAAAAGATAGAAGAATATATACAATACTTTGTAAATGGAGATAAAATTTTTGAAATAATACAAGATGAGGTGTTTTAATGAATATATATGAATTAATAAATAAATATGTAACAGCAGGTTATTCTGAAGATGATGCAATTCCAAAAGTTGCTCAAGATATTGTTTTACTTAAAATTGGAAATAGCAAATACAATAAAAATATAACTGTAAAAGGTGGAGTGGTGATGCATAATATTTCTAAAAATATGCGTCGTGCAACTAGAGATATGGATATTGACTTTATAAAATATTCTTTAGAAGATAAATCAATTCTCGATTTTATAAAAGAATTAAACAATACGGATGATAGCGTAAAAATAAAAGTTACTGGAAAAATTGAATTATTACATCATCAAGATTACGATGGAAAAAAGAGTTTATATATAAGCTAACTGATAAAAATAAATATTCAATAAGTTCTAAACTAGATATTGGAGTACATAAATATTTTGATATGGAACAAGATGAGTATTATTTTGATTTTAACATAATAGATGAAAGTGTTAGCTTACTTATAAATTCTAAAGAACAAATAATTGTAGAAAAATTAAAATCATTATTAAAATTTGGTATTACATCAACAAGATTTAAAGATGTTTTTGATTTTTATTATTTAATTAATAATGAAAATTTAGATAAGGACAAGCTAATAAAATTTATAGATATTTTAATAATAACAGATTTCAATCAAGAATTAATACAGCAAATAACAATTGGCTAGAAATACCTATAAAAGATGTTGTTGATAATGTTTTAGAGTATTTTAACGGATTAGTAAAAGTTACAAATTAAGAAAAAATAATTGAATAAAAATATATGAATTAAAAAGGAATTTTTTATAAATCATCTTCAAAATATTATGATACTGTATGCCTTAAATGCGAAAAATTTGCCTCATAAACTCTTTGCTCATAATTTGAATATGAATTTTTTCTTTTGGGTGTATTACTATAATTATTCTTATTATATTTATTATTACTACATCATAAATTCTCCGACTTCTGAATCGTAGATTTTTCGTTTCTTGAATCGTAATTTTTACGATTCATAATTTCTGCAGTTGGTACATGATTTATTTTTCCAACATAAATAATATTCTTTTTTCTAAAGCTTAATCTTTTCTCATATATCAGTTTAACATTACTAAGTTCTCTAAACGCTTTAGTAACTTCTTATCTGATAATTTTAATTTCTTCTCATCTTCTTTTCTTGAAAATAATAAAAGTACATTACCATCTTCATCAATCCATTCATTTTTTCTTAAAACAGATAGCCTATCAAGTAAAAGAGCATATAGAAGTATACTATCTGAATTAAGATTTTTATAATAAGGGTTTGTAAATAGCTCTTTTGGAACATGATAAAAAGTATTTTCAAGATATTCATTTGCTTTATAAGATATAAAATCCATAACAATAATTCTCCTTTCAGTTTTTTTCAAGCAATACTGAAAGTGGCTAAATATCAATAAATCTTGTTTTGAGAAAAATTGTGCTATTCTCTAAAATCGTCAGAAAATAGCACTTTTTAATTTTGTTGACTGTTTTTAAATTTTGATGAATTTCCTTGAAAAACGGTCTAATATGGTCGGAGTGACGCGATTCGAACGCGTGGCCTCATGTTCCCGAAACATGCACTCTAGCCAACTGAGCTACACCCCGAAAGAAATTCACTTGTATTTTAATATGAGCTTTAGAAAAAGTCAAGAATTCTAGGAATAGTAAGAAAAATTGTAAGATACACTTGACAACAATGCAGAAATAGTGTAAAGTAGTATAGCATTACAAAAAGGTAATCAAAGGAGTTTAATATGGAGAAAAATATAGAGGTAAGTATGTTATGTCAGCTATATGGCAAGCTATTAACAAAAAAACAATATGAGCTCATAAATGATTACTATAACAAAGATTATTCTCTTTCTGAAATTGCCCAAAATTATAAAATTACAAGGCAAGCAGTAAGAGATAGGATTAAAAAGGGGGAAAAAAAGCTTTTCGAAATAGAGGAAAGCCTAGGTTTTATGAAAAGGATGTTAAATCAAGAAAAAGCAATTGACCACATTTTAACACAGTTAAGCAAAATCCAAAGTAAAGATTCGGATAAAGAGGTTTCTAAAATTTTGGACCATATAAGAAAAGAATTAAGTTGCTTAGTTTAAACAAGGGGGCTTAGTATATGGCTTTTGAAGGATTATCTTCTAAGTTACAGGAAATTACACGTAAACTAAAAGGAAAAGCAAGAATCACCGAATCGGATTTAAAAGAAATGTTACGAGAAGTAAAACTTGCCTTACTAGAAGCAGATGTAAACTATAAAATTGTAAAAGATTTTATTGCAACTATTGAGGAAAAGGCATTAGGTCAAGATGTATTAAAATCACTAACACCTGGACAGCAAGTAGTGAAAATTGTAAAAGATGAATTAGTAGAGCTATTAGGGGGAATACAAAGTAATATTAATTTTACACCTAATCCACCGACTGTAGTTCTATTAGTGGGATTGCAAGGTGCTGGTAAAACGACTACAGCAGGTAAACTTGCGAATCTTTTGCGAAAGCAAGGCAAAAAACCGTTGTTAGTTGCTTGTGATGTGTATCGACCAGCAGCTATTAAACAACTACAGGTAGTAGGAGCACAACTTAATATTCCTGTTTTTAGTAATGAAAATTCAAAAGATGTGGTACATATAGCCAAACAAGCATTATCTGTTGCGATTTCTAAATTAAATGATGTCGTCATTATCGATACAGCAGGAAGATTACATATTGATGAAACATTAATGGAAGAATTAAAAAATCTGAAGGCAAATGTAAAACCACATGAAATTTTATTAGTTGTCGATAGTATGACAGGACAAGATGCGGTTAATGTAGCACAAGCTTTCAATGAAGCTCTTGGAGTAGATGGCGTTATTCTTACTAAATTAGATGGAGATACACGTGGTGGTGCAGCTTTATCGGTAAAAAAAGTAACGAATAAACCAATTAAATTTGCTACCACAGGCGAAAAATTAAATGCAATTGAACCTTTTCATCCAGAAAGAATGGCATCTAGAATATTAGGAATGGGAGACATGCTCTCTATTATTGAAAAAGCGGAAGAAGCCTTTGATGAAGAAGAAGCTGCTAAATTAGAAAAACAATTACATAAAAAAGACTTAGATTTAGATGATTATTTATTACAATTAAAGCAAGTCAAAAAAATGGGTTCGTTTTCTTCTTTGTTAAAAATGATTCCAGGAATGAATCAAATAAAAGATTTAAAAGTAGATGATAAAGAATTTGTTAGAATCGAAGCGATAATATGTTCTATGACAAAAGAAGAAAAAAAAGATACGAAACTTTTAAATGCTTCTCGAAGAAAAAGAATTGCTATGGGAAGTGGGACAACAGTACAAGATATTAACAAATTTATTAGTTCTTATGAAATGTCACAAAAAATGATGAAAAAGATGACAAAGGGAAAAGGGTTTAAAAATATGATGAAAAATATAGACCCAGAAGAGTTAAAGAATTTTAAATTTTAGAATTTAAATATTCCTTTGTTTATTCAATAATGTTATTAATATTTATCAAATATTGATATAGATAAAAATTTTCAGGAGGTGAAATACATGGTAAAAATTAGACTACAAAGAGAGGGAAAGAAAAAAGCACCATTTTATCATATTGTTGTTGCTGATTCAAGGTCTCCAAGAGATGGAAAAATCATTGAGCAAATTGGAACATATGACCCAATGACAGAGCCATCTACCATTGTTATCAATAAAGAAGCGGTGGAAAAATGGATTAAAAATGGAGCAAAACCAACCGACACAGTAAAAAAATTAATTGAAAAAGCAAACTAAGGATAGGAGGAACATCATGAAAGACACTTTAGAGGTTGTCATTAAAAATTTAGTAGAAAACAAAGAAGAAGTAACCATCCATGAACTAGAAGGAGAAAAATCTGTTGTTTATGAAGTAAAAGTAGCACAGCAAGACATGGGAAAAGTAATTGGAAAACAGGGAAGAGTAGCAAAAGCAATTCGTACCTTAATGAAAGCTATTGCTGCAAAAGAACAAAAAAGAGTAACTATCGAGTTTATTGGATAGCATAAAGGAGTTTTTATGCAAGAATATCTAGAAATTGGTCAAATTGTAAATACACATGGATTAAAAGGAATGTTAAAAGTAAACCCTTTTGTAGATGACCAAAAGCAATTTGAGGAGTTTAGACAAGTTTTTCTGCAAACGAAAAAAGAAATGCTTTTAAAGCAAGTTCAATCTGTTGGCTATCAAAAAAAACAAGTTTTATTAAAATTAGAAGGAATTGATACGATTGAAGAAGCAGAAAAATATAAAGGGTGTTATTTAAAAATAAGTCGACAACAATTAGGTAATCTTCCGAAAGATACATACTATATTTCTGATTTATTAGAAATGCAAGTAGTAACAGAAGAAGGAAAAACAATTGGAATCGTAGAAGATATTTTCCAAACAGGAAGCAATGATGTTTATGTGATTCAAACACCAGAAGGAAAACAACTTTTAATTCCAGCAAGACAAGAAAATATCCTAAAAATAGACTTAAACCAAAAACAGATTACAGTAAAATTACTAGAAGGACTATACTAGGAGGAATTATGAGATTTGATATACTAACTCTTTTTCCACAAATGTTTGAACCACTAAAACAGAGCATTATCGGAAGAAGTCTACAAAAAGGTTTGTTAGAAATAAATGTTGTAAATATACGAGATTTTTCTAAAGATAAACATAAAAAAGTAGATGATACTCCTTATGGTGGAGGAGCAGGAATGGTAATGAGACCAGATGTAGTATATGATGCTTATACGTCTGTACAAACAAAAAAAGCAAAAACCATTTATCTTTCTCCAAAAGGGAAAGTATTAAATCAAGCAAAGGTAAAACAGTTAGCACAAGAACAACATATTATCCTTTTATGTGGACATTATGAAGGAATTGACCAAAGAGTTTTAGACGAAATTGTACAAGAGGAAATTTCGATTGGGGATTATATCTTAACAGGAGGAGAGCTTCCTGCTATGGTCTTAATTGATAGTATTAGTCGTTATCAAGAAGGTGTAATAAAAAAAGAATCAGTAGAAGAAGAAACTTTTTCGAATGGACTTTTAGAATATCCACACTATACAAGACCAGAGATATTTCATGATAAACCTGTTCCACAGATACTTTTATCTGGTAATCATGAAAAGATAAAACAGTGGAGACAGGAAAAATCAATTGAAACAACCAAACAGAAAAGACCAGATTTATGGCAAGAAGAATAGACAAAAGCATTTTGAAAAAATAGAGAAAGAAGGAGGAACATTCAAAATGGATATGATTAAATCAATTGAACACGAACAGCTAAAGAATAAGATTCCAGAATTAAGAGTGGGTGACACCGTACGTGTTCACCAACGTATTAAGGAAGGAAATAGAGAAAGAATCCAAGTTTTTGAAGGGATTATCATTAAAAAACAAGGAGGAGGAGTGAATGCTACTTTTACAGTAAGAAGAGTTTCTTATGGGGTAGGAGTAGAAAAAACATTTTTAGTTCATTCTCCCTTAATGGAAAAAGTAGAATTAGTAAGAGTAGGAAAAGCAAGAAGAGCAAAATTATTCTATTTAAGAGATAGAGTGGGGAAAGCTGCTAAGACAAAGGAGAAAATTGGAGCTAGAATCGAAGATAGAGAAATTACAGTAAAAGAAGAACTAATAGAAGAACCTGTTGTAGAAGAGACAGCAGCTCCTGAAGAAGCACCTGCTATCGAGTCACAAGAAACTGTAGAGCAAGAAGTTGTAGATACAGTAAAAGAAGAACCAGTTGAAGAGGTAAAAGAAGAACTAAAAACAGAAGAAGTTCAACAAGAAGAAAAAAAAGAAGATTAAGTAAGAAAACCAGCTAATGAAAGTTAGTTGGTTTTTTGTTATAAGCATTATTTATAAAGTGTGGTATAATGCTTATATAATAATAAAATAGTAATTTGTCGAGAACACTTAAAAATTGAAAGGTGGATTTGAAATATGAAGAAAAATTATATGTCAGAAGATGAAGTAAAAAAAGCACTTAATATTTCAGATTTTCGTTCTTTATCAAAAGAGAAAGTAATGGAATTTATATCAATAATTCCAAAAGTAGATAAAGAGGTTGCAATGTCTATTATCAATCAGTTTCCTAATTATGTTGATATGGCAAAAAATATGGTTGGAGGAATGATACACTTATGTGATGATGCTTTACAAGATTCAAAAATTGGAAGAAAAGATGTAATTGAATCATATAAAATAGTATTAGAAACATTAAAAGAACAATTAAATGATGACAAATTAACGGTAGCAGAAAGAAATAAGATAACAGATGATATGATAGCAGTAGCAGAAAAGATAGATGCTGTTAATGATAAACATAATAATTTAATAAAAGACATGATAACAAAAGTAGGTAGCGTTACTGTTGGGGTAGTCTTATTAGGTGTTGCAATATTAGGTGGACTAAATAATAAAGATAAGTAATAATAAGAGAAAATTAGCACTACAAATTACATGTAGTAAGGTAGGAGGTGAGAAAATGTATAAAACAGTTGTGATAGAGTATTTGCCAAAAGCAGATAATATGTCACAAAAAATTGAAGAAAAATCAAATGAAATGCTACAAAAAGGTTATGAGTTAATTACTATGTCAATTACAGGAACAGCAAAAGCAATTTTAGTATTTAAAAAGTAATATAAATTAAATTTTTTCTAAAATCCACTAAATAAAATTTATAGAAGTGAGACTTCGTAAATAAATTAAAAGTTAGTAAAGTATGAATAAAGTGAATCTAATTATTAGACAAAAAAGTTTAATAAGGAAGGTTAATTATACATGGAAAAAATACTCAGTAGCCTAGCAAGACTCATTATTCCATAAGTAGTAAATTGGTAGTAAACTAAAAATCTTGGAAATATGCCTTTAATTAATCCTTTTTTTGGATTAATTAACTATTTTACAATAAAAAGGATAGAAAACTTAAAAATGATTTATCTATAAGAAAAAAGCTCCTTATTTTGAACTATACCCCAATTAGTGGAGTTAGTAAAAAGAGGACTTTAAAGAAAACCATAAATCTAATTTGATTTGTGGTTTTCTTTTTCATATTTTTTCTTAAATTCTATTGGTGTTAAGT
>DBFJJM010000080.1:0-1552 GCA_048393175.1 Candidatus Merdicola sp. | reverse complement strand
AAATAAGAAAAATAAGAAAAAAAAGTAGAAAATGATATAAAACTACTAATTTTATAATTTTTTTTATATAAGAGAACTTTTTTCCTTTGGGCGGATTAAGATAAGGGGTGTTTGCTCTTTTCCTTGTCCTGCTGGATTATCTTCGATGAGCTGTTTTAGTTCTATGTCAGAAAGAGTAATGTCGTTTGATTTTCCTAATATTTCTTGTCCTAAGTCATTCGCATCGATAATCATACAAGAAATACCTAATTTTTCTTGTATTTCATTACAAACTTTACTTGGATTCGCAGGAAGACAAATCCCAATATGAGCATATTGTTCCCATACATGTCCATAAAATCCATCTAGTCCACTTACTTCTGGCCCAACAACTTGATAAAAGACTCCTTTTTTACCCAATAGCTTAGTAATAGCACTTAAAAAGCTAGCCCATAATACTTTTGGTAATCCTACTAATTGGATAGCATATTGCATCTTTCTTGGTTCTTTTACTCCTACCCCTGCTGAAGTCTTTGCTGCAAATCGGCTTAGTAACTTTGCCCAAAAACCTACTTTTAATTCTTCTTCTTTTATAATACGATTTTGACATAAAGCAATTATCTTTTCACTACACGTTACAATATCTCCTGGTTGGTACAGTGGTAAGACATAATGTTTAAAAATTTGTATATAATCTTCTCCTGGTTCAATAAAATGGGTTTTAATAGCATGACGCTGATAATATCTTTCTGCAACCTTTATTTCGACTTTTTTTCCCTCATTTGCATAAAATTGCATTGATTTTGCACACCTTTCTTTTCCCCCTATTATTTTATCTTCATTATATCAGCATCCAAACAAATAAATAGCAAATTCATAAAAGATTAAGACTCCTAAGAAAGATTTAAGAAATTCTTTTTTGTTTATCCAAATCATATAAGTGGTCACATACTTCTTCTAAATATTTTCGGTCATGAGAAACACTAATTATGGTACCAGAAAAATCTTGTAACAATTTTCTTATCACAGGATTAGACAAAGGGCTTAAGTTTCTAGTTGGCTCATCTAATAACAGTACATTATTTTTATCTAAAATAAGTTTCAGCAGTAAAAGTTTTGCTCTTTGTCCTCCACTTAACTCTTTTATAGGACTTTCTACCTCTTTTTGAATTAATTTCATAGAAGCAAGATACGTTCTAATATCAGTTTCTTCACCACTTCCCCCTTTTTTTCTTAAAAAATCAATTGGTGTTTTTTGCTCCTCTAAAAGGATAGCATAATCTTGTGGCATATATCCTACTTTTAACTCTTTTCTTTGTTTTAGTTCTTGATACACTTGTTGTAATAACGTAGTTTTACCTGAACCATTCTTTCCAATCACTCCTATTTTTTCCGTTCCTATTACTTGCAAAGAAAGATTCTCTTTTAAAATCGTATCTCCTATTTTTAAGGTTTTATCTTTCCAATCTAGAATTACTTTTTGTTGGTAAATTGTTTCTTCATTGTGAAATTTCGCAAAAATCGCTTCTTCTACTTGTGCCTTTTTGGTTAATTCCTTTTTTTCTAGTCTTTT